>NZ_JAQQPR010000050.1:0-24891 GCF_036688705.1 Duganella sp. S19_KUP01_CR8
CGCGCGGGCGATGGCGCGCGCCTCGCCGACGGTGCGGCTCCAGTGCTTGCGCCAGCCTTCCAGCTCGCCATGCAGCGCGCGCAGGTCGGCGGCCATGTGTTCGGCGCTGAACTTGAAGGCCAGCAGCTCCTCGGCCTGCAGCAGCAGCGCGGTCAGCTTGGCGGTGGAGATGCGCACCGTCTGCTCCGGCTCCTGCTCGGGCGCGGCGGCCGGCATGGATGGCGCGGCGGTCGCCACCGGCATCGCGGACACGGCGGCCATCGGCGGCATCGAGAACGGCGGCATCGGCGGCGCCGTGCCCATGGCCGCCGGCGGCGCGGACAAACCGTACTGCGCTTCCATCAAGGCCTGCAGCAGCCCGCCCAGCTCGTATATACCGCCATCGAGCAGCCCGCGCAGCACGTCGATGGTCAGGTACAGCAGCTCGAACATGGGCGCCGGCGGCGCCCGCTGCGCGCGCTTCAGCAGGGCCAGCACGCTTTCGAGCGCCTGGCACACGGCCTCGATGTCGGCCAGGTTGACCGCGCGCGCCGCGCCCTTGAGGCTGTGCACCTCGCGGAACAGCGTCTCCACCAGGCCGGCCGCGCGCGCGGGGTCACCCGGCCGCTCCAGCTCCAGCACCAGCGCCGACATCGCGCCGACATGCTCGTCGGCCTCCAGCCTGAAGGTCGCGAGCAGGCGCTGCAAGAATCGTTCGTCGTCCGTAGCCATGCGCCCCTCCCCGTGTTACACCCGATACCGCCCGACCATCGCCTTCAGCTTCTGGCCCAGCGCATGCAGATCGTGCGCGGCCGCCTCGGCCTGGCGCGTGCTGGCCATGTTCTGGGTGGTCGAGACCTTGATGTTTTCCATCGCCAGCGCCAGCTGGTCCATGCCGGCCAGCTGCTGGTGCGCCGACACCGCGATCTGGCTGGCCGCCACCGCGCTGTCGCCGATGCTCTCGGTCAGCTGGCGGATCGCCTCGCCGGCGTCGCGCGACTGCCGCACGCCCAGCTCGACCGCCTTGGCGCCCTGCTCGGTGGCCAGCACCGCGCTGCCGGTGGCCTTCTGGATGTCGCCCAGGATGGTGCGCACCTGGGCCGTGGCCTGGCGCGACTGCGCGGCCAGGCTCTTGACCTCCTGCGCCACCACCGCGAAACCCTTGCCGTGCTCGCCGGCCTTGGCGGCCTCGATCGAGGCGTTCACCGCCAGCAGGTTCGACTGCTCCGACAGGTCGTTGACGCTGGCGATCAGCTCGCCGATCGCCTGGCTCTGCTCGGACAGCCGCATGATGCTCTCGGCGATCAGCTCCATCTGCTCGCGGATCTGCTGCATGCCCTCGATCGACTCCTCCACCGAGCGCTTGCCGGTCTGCGACACCTGGGCCGCCTTCTGCGCCGTCTCGGCCACGTTCTTGGCCTTCTGGCTGGCCATCAGCGCGGTCTGCTTGACCTCGTCGAGCGTGGCCGAGGTCTCGCTCATCACCGCCGCCGCCTCGCTGGCGCCGGCCGCCACCTGGGTGGTGCCGGCCAGGATCGCGCTCGACGATGCCGCCAGCACGTCGACCCCCTCGCCGATCTCGCGGTTCATCTCGCGCAGGTTGAGCACCATCGCCGCGAACGCCTTGCCCAGCACGTCGTGCGCGGACGGCGGCGCCAGCGCCCCGGTCAGGTCGCCGGTGGCGATGCGCTCGGCCGCCGCGGCCTTCTCGCGCAGGTTGTCGACCATCGCCGCGAACGCCATGCCCAGCGCGTCCTGCTGCGAGCGCGGCACCACCTGCAGCAGCAGGTCGCCGGAGGCGATGCGGGTGGCGATCGCCACCTTCTCCTGCAGCGACAGCGCCATCTCGCGGAACTTGTCCTGCAGCAGGCCGATCTCGTCGGCGCGCGCGCGCCCGGCCGGCCGCACCACGATCTCGCCGGCCGCCACCAGCCGCGCCGCCTCGGCGATGTCGCGGATCGGCTGCACGATCACCGCGTGCAGCCGCAGCGCGCTGGGCAGCGAGATCAGCAGCGAACCGATCATCACCAGCAGGATGATGCCGCCGTAGCGCACCATGCGCGTGAGCATGGGCTCGGTGCTCAGCCGCAGATACACGCTGCCGACCTGGCGCTGCTTTTCCCGGATCGGCCAGGTCCCCACCAGCTCGTCGCCGACGAAGCGCTGGCCCTGCGCCTCGGCGCGCGCCGGCAGCGGCAGCGCCTGCCGTTCCGGACGGGCGTAGCTGGCGAACGGCGCGCCGTCGGCCGCGTACAGCGCGGCGGCGGCGACCTCCGGATTCGCTTGCAGCGCGTTCAGGTATTCCTGCGCCGCCTTGGGGTCGCTGAACACCAGCGACGGCGCCACGCTGGCGGCCAGGATCTCGGCCTGCACCGCGATCTCCTGCTGCTTCTGGGCGCGGTAGGTGTAGACGTCGTAGCTGACGATCACCGTGCCCGCCATCAGCAGGGCGATGGCGCTGGCCAGCACGGTGATCAGCATCAGCTTGCGGCGGATCGGACTGTCGATAAACCAGTGCATTTAGCGGCCCTCCTTGCCGGCGCGCGACTTGACGCTGAGCGCCATGTTGAGCAGCTTGGAGCTGATCAGCAGGCCGTTGCGCGCGGCCGCCTCGTCGTCGACGTTGAAGCGCACGCGGTTGTCCTTGAGCGCGAAGCTGATCACGCCGCCGCCGCGCGCCTCGCTGACGGTCAGCACCCCGCGCAGCGCCTCGCGCGGCGCCTCGGCGGCGCCCAGGTAGGCCACGTGGCAGCCGGACTCGCGCGTCAGGCTCTTCAGGCGCCGCAGTTGCAGCGGATGGCTGTCGACATGCTCGCCGTTGACGGCGGCATCGAGCGCGGCGCCGAACGGGTCGTCGCCCACCACGCACAGCACCAGCGGGCTGGCCGGGGCGGCGAAGGCACCGGCCGGCCACTCGATGTACAGGCCGAACTTGTACAGGTAGGCGCCCTTGACCGCATATTCCAGCGTCTCGCCCTCGGCCGCGACGGCGCCCGGCGGCGCCAGCGCCAACAGCAGCAAGGCCAAACGCGCCAGGCGGGTCAGAATTTCCATATCAGTTGCAGGTAAAGACTGCGTTCAAAGGCGGCACGCGGCGAGGTGCCGGTGATGGTGCCGAACTCGGCGTGGCGGCGGTTCAGCAAATTGACCGCGCTCAGCGCCAGCTCCAGCCGCGCGGCCGGACGCCAGCCCAGCCGGGCATCCAGCGAGGTGTAGGCCGGCACGTAGGGATAGGGCAAGCCCGCCACCCGGTCCAGCGACAGGTCCAGCTCCATTCCCCGCGGCAGGTCGTGGCTGGAGCGCAGCGTGTAGCGGTGCGGCGGATCGTTGCCGAACAGCGTGCCCGGCCCGCCGGCCGGCGGCGGCACGCTGGCGCCCGGTTGCAGCCTGATGCGCTCGCGCAGCAAGCTGTGGCTGGCGCTCAAACGCCAGTCGCGGCTGACCTGGTAGTTGCCCCACACTTCCAGGCCGGCGACATTGCCCTCTGCGTGGTTGGCGACCTGGAACGTGTTCTTGGCCGGGTCGTAGTCCACCGTGCGCATATCGTCGTACTTGTTGTAGTAGGCATTGACCGAAAACGACAGCCGCTCGGTCGGCTGGGCGCGGTAGCCCAGCTCCAGCGCGGTCAACCGCTCCGAACGGAAGTTCGGCCCGCCGCGCAAGGCTGCGGTGGGGATGCCGAAGACATAGGCTTCGCGGTCCACCCGCGACGGCGTGCGCAGCGCCCGCGACAACGCGGTCCACCACAACGTATGGGCGTCCGGCTTCCACGCCAGCCGCAGATTGGGCTGGAATTCAAGGCCAGTGTAGGAATTGCGCTCGGCCTTGGCGCCCAGGGTCAGCTTCCACTGCGGGTCGAGCGCGATGGTGTCCTGCACAAACAGATTGGCCAGGTGGGTTTCCACCCGCTCCGGCAGGAACTTCAGGATCGCGCCATTGGTGGCGGTGCTGCGCCACAGCCGGAAGCCGCCGCCCCACACCAGCTCCTGGCGCGCGCCCAGCGGCAGGCGATGCTGGGCCTCGACGTCGTAGGTGTCGTTCGCTTCGCCGAGCATGATCACGCCCGGTATCAGGTTGTTGACGCGGTCGTAATAGCCCTGCACCTGCAGCGCCGCGCCGTCGGCCAGCGCGCGGTCCCAGCGCGCCAGCAGGTTGCCGCCGGAACGGTGGCGCTCGCTGCCGGCAAACTGGTCCAGCTGGCGGTCGTACAGGTCGCCCTGCAAGGTGAGGCCGTTGTCGCCCCGGCCCCAGTCGGCGCGGAAGCCCAGCTGGCGGCCGGACCAGCCGTCGCCGGCGCCGCCGCCGGCCATGGTCAGGTTGGGGTCGCGCCGAAAACCCTTGGCGTACACCCGCATGCTGGCGTCCTCGCCCAGCCGCCAGCCCTGGCGCACGGCGACGCCGCGCTCGGCGTTGCCGCCGCCCAGCGACACCAGCGTGCCCTGGCTATCCTTGCTGGAGCGGGTGATCACGTTGATCACGCCGTTGACCGCGTTCGAGCCCCACAGCGTGCCGCCCGGGCCGCTGATCACCTCGATCCGCTCGATATCCTCCATCATCACATCCTGGGATTCCCAGAACACGCCGGCGTTGAGCGGGTTGTACACCACCCGGCCGTCGATCAGCACCAGCAGCTTGTTGCCGTTGCCGTTGCTGCCGCCGCGCGCGGTGACCGCATACGTGGTGCCGTTGGTGCGCGCCACCTCCAGGTTGGGCGCCAGCCGCAGCGCCTCCGCCAGGCTGGTGGCGCCGCTGCGGCGCACGTCCTCGCCGGTGATGATGAACACGGCCGCGGCGGCGTCGCCCAGCGACTCGGCCTTCTTCGACACCGAGGTGATCGGGATTTCCGCCAGC
Source organism: Duganella sp. S19_KUP01_CR8 (assembly GCF_036688705.1). Lineage (NCBI taxonomy): Bacteria > Pseudomonadati > Pseudomonadota > Betaproteobacteria > Burkholderiales > Oxalobacteraceae > Duganella > Duganella sp. S19_KUP01_CR8. Next base: position 4,831 of record NZ_JAQQPR010000050.1, read on the forward strand.
TCCTCGATGCTCATGCGCGAGAGCTGGCTGGGCAGTTGCTGGGCCGCGGCGCCGCCGGCCAGGCACAGCAGGCCCGCGCCCAGCCAGCAGGTCGGCGTGCGGCGCTGCGGTATCAAGAAAAGCTCCATCGGCATCTCCTGGTTCAAACTACATTCTGCTCCACCACCATGGCCGGATCGGACAGCAGGCGCTCGCCGTCCAGCACGATCAAACGGGCGGCGGTCACGCCCTTCAGGTAATCGGCGCGGATCCCGCCCAGCGTGGGCGGCGCTGGCTGCAACTCGGCCAGCACCAGCTTGTTCACGCCCAGGATCTGGTCGGCCAGCAGGCCGAAGCGCATGGCCCCGCCGCGCAGCACGATGATCTTGTTCAGGTCCGTCAAGCCCTGCTGCGGCAGGCCGAAAAAACGCTTCAGGTCGACCAGCGACAAAATCCGCCCGCGCACATTGACGATGCCCAGCACGAAGTCCGGCGTGCACGGCAGCGGCGTCAGCTCGCGCAGCACGTGCACCTCGTGCACATGCGTCATCTCCAGCGCGTAGCGTTCGTGGGCCAGCATGAATTCCAGCACCTCGGCCTCGGCGTCGGGCGCCGGCGCGGCCGGCGGCACGCGCGCCAGCAACTGCGCGCGTTGCTCCAGCAGCGCGCGCAGCTGTTCCGGCGCCACCGTGGTTTGCTGCCGCGCCGTGGCGGCCGCCGCGGCCAGCCGCGCGCGCACCTGCTCCCAGTCCAGTTGCTGGCGCCGGGCCGGCATCAGGCGGCCCCGGCGCCGGCGCGCATCAGATCGGCCAGTTCGCCCGCGCGCACCCCGCCCGAGTGCGCCAGCACATCGTCCGGCGCGTGCCCGCGCAGCAGTTCCAGCGCGTTGGCGAAATGGCGCTGTGCCTCGCGCAGCGCGCCGTTGCGCCGGCACAGGCTGCCCAGCGTGAAATGCGCCAGCACGAAGTCAGGGTCCAGATAGAGCGCGTCCTTGAGGGCGCCGATGGCCTCGGCGGCGCGGCCTTGCTCTTCCATGATCAGCGCCTGCAAATAGCGCAGCGCCGGGTCGCATTTATCGGTGGCGATCGCGGCGGCGCAGCACAGGCTGGCGTCGTCCAGCAGGCCAAGGTCGGCGCACCGGCGTGCCTGCAGCGCCAGCGCAGGAGCAGGCTCGGTGGACGCGGCCACGTTGGGCGCCGACTCGACAGGCCCGGCCCCGATGGGCGGCTGCCCGGCAGACGCGTCAGCGATGGCGGCCACGTCGCGGAGCGGCTCGACAACAATGGTTGCCGTCCCGGTGGGTGCGACCGCGATGGCGGCGGCAGCGGCGGCGGGCACGGCGGAGTGCAAGCCGGTGGCGGCCGCCACCAGTTCGGCCCGCAGCGCCTCCGGCCGCTGGCGATACAGCAGCGCGGAGGGAAAACGCACCGGCTCGAACGGCGCCAGCAGCGCGTGGCCGGCCTCGGCCATGCCGACCGCCAGCCAGCCGTCCGGCGCCAACGCGCGGCCCAGCCGCTGCAAGGCGCGCGCGCCGCTGGCCGGTTCGAAATACATCAGCACGTTGCGGCACAGGATCAGGTCCATAGGCGGCGCCCCCACTTCCGGGCCGGGAAACAGGTCGGCCGCCAGGTTCAGGTAGTCGAAGCGCACGCCCCGGCGCAGCGCCGGCGCGATGGCCCGCAGGCCATCCTGCGGCGGCCCGAAGTGGCGCCACACCAGCCAGGCCGGCACCGCGCGGAACGACCAGTCGCGGTAGCGGCCCTGCTCCGCCTTGCGCAGGAAGCCGGCGTTGACGTCGGTGCCGAGCAGGGTGATGCGCCAGTCGGCCAGGTCGGGAATCAGGCGCTGCAGCAGGATCGCCACCGAATACAACTCCTCGCCGGTGCAGCAGCCGGCGCTCCAGATGCGCAGCGTGCGGCCGGCGGCGCGGCGCGCGGCGATCAGGGCCGGCAGCACCTCGTGTTCGAGCGCGTCGAACACGGCCGGCTCGCGGAAGAAATAGGTCTCGCCGATGGTCAGCTGGTGGGCCAGTTGTTCGATCTGGCCGCGGGTCGGCGGCGCCGCCATCAGGCGCCGCATGCAGGCGCCGGCGCCGGCCCCGGCCACATCCAGCGCCTGGGCCGCGCGCACCAGCTCGGGCCATTGTCCGCGCGGAAAATGCAGGCCCAGGTGCTGCGTGATATAGCCGCTGAACGCCGTCAGCAAGGCGTCGGATGGCGCGGCTTCGGTATCGCGGTCAACCAGCATCGGATAGCGCCTTCTCGAGAGCTAATTCCTCGTCCAGTGACAGGAAGCGATCCAGGTCGTGGATCAGGATCATGCCGTCGTCCAGCTTCATGACGCCGCTCATGTACTCGGCGCCGGGAATGATGTGGCCGGCGGTCACCACCGCCTCGTCGGCGCACTCGGCGACGCCGTTGACGGCATCGGCGATCAAGGCCAGGCGCCGGCGCGCGGTGCTCGCCAACACCATCTGGTCGCTCAGCGCGATGGCGCGCGCCGGCAGTTGCAAGCGGCGCCGCAAATCGATCACGGCCACCACCTGCCCCTGCACGTTGACGATGCCGCACACCGCGCCTGGCGCCGCCGGAAACGGCGTCACCGCGACCGCCCGCACCACCCGCTCCACCGCCGCCAGCGGCAGCGCGTAGCGTTGCCCTTCCAGAGTCCAGATCAGCAGCTGTGGCACGATGGCTTGGCCCGTCAGAGAGTTCCCGATTAATTGTGATACAGAAATCATGAGAAATCCATCCAATTGTCACACTATCCTCTTTTTACAACAATGCAACGAACGGACGTCTGCGCTATCATTTCGGGATTGACTCGGGGGGCGGCGTATGGCGAAAACAGGCACTGTACGGGTAGGCATAGGCGGCTGGGATTACGCGCCGTGGCGCGAGACTTTCTATCCGAAAGGCGTGCCGCAAAAGAAGGCGCTGGAGTACGCCAGCCGCCAGCTCAGCAGCATCGAAATCAACGGCACCTTCTACCGCACCGCCAAGCCCGAGCACTTCGCCTCGTGGGCCGCGCAGACGCCGGACGATTTCGTCTTCTCGGTCAAGGCCAGCCGTTTCGCCACCAACCGCAGGGTGCTGGCCGAGGCAGGGGAATCCATAGCACGCTTCATCGACAGCGGCCTGGGCGAACTGGGCGACAAGCTCGGCCCCATCCTGTGGCAGCTGGCCGCCACCAAGCAGTTCGACCCCGACGACCTGCAAGCCTTCTTCAAGCTGCTGCCCACCAAGCTGGGCACGCGCAAGCTGCGCCACGTGCTGGACGCCCGCCACGCCAGTTTTCTGTGCGACGACTATTACCAGCTGGCGCGCAAGCACAAGATCGCCACCGTCATCACCGACTCGCCCAAATACCCCAACCTCACGGAGGTCACCGGCGAGTTCGTCTACGCGCGCCTGATGAACGCGCAAAGCGAAGTGGAGACCGGCTACACCAGGCCGGCGCTGAAGCAATGGGCCGCGCAGGCGCGGCAATGGCAGCAGGACGCCAAGTCCGGCGACGCCTACCTGTACTTCATCAACGGCGCCAAGGAACGCGCGCCGGCCGCCGCCCTGCACCTGCTCACACTGCTGTAAATTGGATGCAAGGGCTTGCTCTTGGTAAAATACATCTTTGGGCGTAGCAATTGTGCGCCCGTTGACGTTTTCGAAAGAGAGACATGAGCTCAACCAACTCATTCGCCGGCAGTTTGTTCATGGTCGTCGCGCCGTCCGGCGCCGGCAAGTCCACGCTGGTCAACGCGCTGCTGGCGCAGGAACCGACCATCAAGCTGTCGATTTCCACCACCACCCGCGCGCCGCGTCCGGGCGAGACCCACGGCAAGGAATACTACTTCACCACCGCCGAGGATTTCGTCCAGCGCGCCGACGCCGGCGAGTTCCTGGAGTGGGCCGAAGTGCACGGCAATTACTACGGCACCTCGCGCATCATGGTCGAACAGCAAATGAAGACCGGCACCGACATCCTGCTGGAAATCGACTGGCAGGGCGCGCGCCAGGTGAAGAAGCAGTTCCCGCAGGCGGCCGGCATCTTCATCCTGCCGCCGTCGATCGACGCGCTGGAGGAACGCCTGAAGAAACGCGCCACCGACGCCCCCCACGTGATCACGCGCCGGCTGCTGGCGGCGGGCGGCGAAATCGCCCACGCTCCCGAGTTCGAGTATGCTATCATCAACGAAGAATTTGCAGTCGCCCTGTCGGAATTGACGGCGATTGTCAGAGCGGCCCGTTGCCGGTTTGCGCAACAAGCGGCGCGCAACGCCTCGCTATTTGCCCAATTGGGTATCCACGCTGAATAAATACACAAGATTTTAGGAGTTAAGATGGCCCGCATTACTATTGAAGATTGTTTGAAACATATCCCTAACCGTTTCCAGCTGACCCTGGCCGCGACCTATCGCGCCCGCCAGCTGCTGCAAGGCCACACCCCTAAGGTCGAAGCCAAGGACAAGCCGACCGTCGTCGCCCTGCGTGAAATCGCCGCCGGCAAGGTCGGTCTGGAAATGTTAAAAAAGGTCCCAATGTAAGTTGGGCCCGGCGTTCCCGAACAATGTGAATGGTGCGGTTTAGCAGTAAGTATGGGATATTCTGGTAACGGATATTCCAATTTCACATTCTCATCGAGACGGAACGCAAACGTATGAATCTGATCCCTGCCGATCCGACACTGAGTGGCAAGCCCGCACGGGCCAAACAGCCGGCCCCTGCGCCGGCTGCTGCCACGTCAGGCGCCGACGCAGGGGATAGCACCACCACCCTCGCCTCATCCGCACCAGCTCCCATCCCGCCTGTGATTTCTTCGTCGCCCCTGGCCACGCCTACCCTGACCGCGGGCGTCGCCTCCGTCACGCATCTGACCGAAAAACTGGCCGAGTACATGAACGCCGCCGACCTCAAAAAGGTCAAGGAAGCCTACCGCTTCTCGGACGAAATGCACCTGGGCCAGGTGCGCAAATCGGGCGAGCCGTATATCTCGCATCCGATCGCCGTGGCCGAGATCTGCGCCGACTGGAAGCTCGACGCCCAGGCCATCATGGCGGCGCTGCTGCACGACGTGATGGAGGACCAGGACGTCAAGAAGGAAGAGCTGATCGAACGCTTCGGCGCGCCGGTGGCCAACCTGGTCGACGGCCTGTCCAAGCTGGAAAAGATCGAGTTCCAGAGCCAGATCGAGGCGCAGGCGGAGAACTTCCGCAAGATGCTGCTGGCGATGGCGTCGGATGTGCGCGTGATCCTGATCAAGCTGGCCGACCGCCTGCACAATATGCGCACGATGGAGGTGATGGCGCCGGCCAAGAAGGCGCGCATCTCCAGCGAGACGATGGAAGTGTATGTGCCGATCGCCCACCGCCTCGGCCTGAACAACATCTACCGCGAGCTGCAGGACCTGTCGTTCTCGCACCTGTATCCGCTGCGCTACCGCACCCTGGCCAAGGCCGTGAAGGCGGCGCGCGGCAACCGCCGCGAGGTGGTCAAGAAGATCCTGGAATCGGTGAAGAACACGCTGTCCATGGCCAGTATCGAAGCCGAGGTCTACGGCCGCGAGAAGACGCTGTACGGCATCTACAAGAAGATGCGCAGCAAGCACCTGTCGTTCTCGCAGGTGCTGGACGTGTACGGCTTCCGCGTGGTGGTCGACAGCTTCCCGAATTGCTACGTGGCGCTGGGCACCCTGCACTCGCTGTACAAACCGATGCCGGGCAAGTTCAAGGACTACATCGCGATCCGCAAGCTCAACGGCTACCAGTCGCTGCACACCACCCTGATCGGCCCGTACGGCACGCCGGTGGAGTTCCAGATCCGCACCCAGGAAATGCACCGCACCGCCGAATCGGGCGTGGCCGCGCACTGGCTGTACAAGAACGGCGACTCGAACCTGTCGGACATGCAGCAGCGCACCCACGCCTGGCTGCAGTCGCTGCTCGACATCCAGCAGCAGACCGGCGACTCGGCCGAATTCCTCGAACACGTCAAGGTCGACCTGTTCCCCGACTCGGTGTACGTGTTCACGCCCAAGTCCAAGATCATCGCGCTGCCGCGCGGCGCCACGCCGATCGACTTCGCGTACTCGATCCACACCGGGATTGGCGACCACACGGTGTCGGTCAACATCAACAACGAGCCGGCCTCGCTGCGCACCGAGCTGCGCAACGGCGACATCGTGGAAATCGTCACCGACGCCAATTCGCGGCCCAGCCCGACGTGGCTGTCGTTCGTCCGCACCGGCAAGGCGCGCTCGGCGATCCGCCACCACCTGCGCACCATCAACCTGCCGGAATCGATCACCCTGGGCGAGCAGCTGCTGGCGCAGGCGCTGACCTCGCTGGGCATCAATCCGGAGCTGGAAGAGCACCTGGTCGAGCGCCTGCTGAACGAGTCGAGCGCCAAGTCGCTGGACGAGCTGTATGCCGACATCGGCATCGGCAAGCGCATGGCGGCGCTGGTGGCGCGCCACATCTTCGGCCTGCGCGGCGGCGAATCGGCCAGCGCGCCGGTCGACCACAACAGCGCGGCCGAGCTCGATCCGGTGACCATCTGCGGCAGCGAAGGCGTGTCGGTGCAACTGGCGCCGTGCTGCCTGCCGATTCCGGGCGACTCCATCCTCGGCCAGCTGCGCCGCGACCAGGGCCTGCTGGTGCACACCAGCGACTGCACCTTGGCCAAGCGCCAGAAGATCAAGGAACCGGACCGCTGGATCGCGGTCAAATGGGGGACGGAATTGAACCGCCGTTTCGACAGCCGCATCAAGCTGCTGATCAACAACGAGAAGGGCATCCTGGCGCGCGTGGCGGCCGAGATCGGCGAGTCCGACGCCAACATCACCTATGTCGGCATGGACGAGGACAAGGAACACGTGCTGCACCAGTTGCGCTTCACGATCCAGGTGAAGGACCGCGTGCACCTGGCGGGCCTGCTGCGCAATGTGCGCCGCGTGGCCGGCGTCAACCGCATCCTGCGCGAGCGCAGTTAACCCCGCACAGCCAGGCTGGGGTCAGACCCCGTACGGGGTCTGACCCCTAAGCGGTGCGGCATGCGCATCGCTTAGGGATGCGGGGTAGAGGCCAGCTCAACTACGAACGCATCATCACCCAGCGGACATCCGCTATTCCCCGCAGCGCGTATTTTCTCGATCTGTTGCGGGGCTAGCGCTTCTTGAAATAGCCTGACATATGCCTGCCGCCGCTCCGGCTCGCTCAACCCAAGACGCTGATACACCACATGCGGGGTCAGTAAAACATCCCTGCGTCCCTCCGCATTCGCCCGATAGCTGGACCAGCGATAATTCCCCGGAAATCTCACCACACCTGCACGCACGGGGTTCAGTTCAATATACCGTTGGCAAACCAGCAGATATTGCTCGGTCTGGACCAAACAGCTCTTGTAGCGCCCATCCCACAGCGTCCCGCTAGCTCGATGGCGATCATTAAAATACTGCGCATAACGCTGCGCAACACCCTTCATCATGCCCGCCAATCCGCGCGCATCCTCAACGGATACCAGCAGATGTACATGATTGTCCATCAGCACATAAGCATGTATCTGACATCCATTGCCCACAGCGTGCTCACGCAACCATTGCCTGTAGACTTCAAAATCTTCATCGATAAAAAAACACGGTTGCCGGTCGTGCCCGCGCTGGATGACATGCAGCGGAACACCGGCCAACGTTAACCGAGCGCGTCGAGCCATGATATGCCCCTCCCAAAGTAAGCCAACGTAGCAAACCTCGCCAAGCGATACGCTGATCGCGCTCAATTACCGATGCTCGAAGGGGTCGTACCAATAGGCCTTGTTGGCCAGCGGCGTTTGCGGGGAGAGTAAGGGATTGTCCAACTTGAAGATGCGGCGCTTGCGCAGCCCCGCCCTCTCGATCAAGCCGTCGTAGAACTCATGGAAGATCTGGTCAAAGCGGCCGTCGGCGATCAGCAGTTGCAACCCATATTCAAGCCGCTGCGCCAGCCTTGGCTGCCCGCCGACGAAGAAGTAGCGAGGCAACGGCACATAGATCGCAAAACTGCTCTCCACCGCCAGTTGCGGAAACCCCGGCGCATATTCCTCACGCTCGAACAGCGCCTCGTCTATCGCGCGCGGAAAATACTGGAAGCGGTGCGCCGCCAGCATGCGGTGCAGGCCCGACGTGGTCGCGCCGGCCTGCACCGTGAAGCCGGCCTGCTGCAACACCGCCGTCGAACTCCACTGCCGCCCCGCTCCCAGGCTCTTGGCCTTCAGTTGCGCCAATGTGCGCACCTTGGAAAACTCGGCCTGGTCACGGCCGTCGATCAGCGCAATGCGGTAGCCCGACAGCCCCTTGTCCACCGGGATGCGCACCGGGATCAGCTTCCGCTCCCATTCCGGCGACGTCACCTGCGCGCTCAGATTGACCTCGCGCCCCGTCATCATCTCCAGCATCAGCCGGTCGCGCTGCACCCGCAGCGTCGAGATCCTGACTTCGAACGCGCCGTACCTGGCGCGCGAGGCCTCCAGCGCCGCCGTCAGCAGGCGCTTGATATGGCTGTCGTTGTATTCGGACTTGCTGGAGTTGAGGTCGATGACATAGCTGTCCAGCGCCGCCGCCTGCGTCTGCCAGCCCAGCAGCGCCAGCAAGCAAGCCCAGCGGCGCAGACTAATCGGCAGCCGGGGCCGGATACGTCACCTCAAGGATCTCCAGCTCCTCGACGCCGTGCGGCGCCTGGAAGGTGATGACATCCCCTTCGCGCGCCTTGGTCAGCGCGCGCGCCACCGGCGCCACCCAGCTGATCTTGCCGTTCAATGGATCGAGCTCGTCGATGCCGACGATGGTGATGGTGCGGGTTTCGTCCAGCTGGTTGCAATAGGTGACGGTGGCGCCGAAGAACACCTGGTCGCTGCCGTGGTGCACGCTGGGGTCGACGATGGCGGCCGAGTCCATGCGCTTGGTCAGGAAGCGGATGCGGCGGTCGATCTCGCGCAGCCGCCGCTTGCCGTAGATATAGTCGCCGTTTTCCGAGCGGTCGCCGTTGGAGGCGGCCCAGTGCACGATGCGCACCACCTCCGGCCGGTCGACGTCGATCAGCTGCAGCAGCTCATCCTTGATGCGCTGGTAACCTTCCGGACGGATATAGTTCTTCGACCCGGCCGGGATCGCCAACGCCAGCGCCGCGGCTTCCTCGTCGTCGTCCTGGTCCGACTCTTTGACAAATGCTTTGTTCATGCGGGGTATTGTAACGGCTTCGTGCGTCGCCGGGGCTGTTGTGCACGTTCGGTGTTTTTCCCCGCGCCGGCGATGCTTTCACGTATCATGATAACGATAGAACAATGCTTCAACGATGAAACTCTTCCACCGCTTCTGCCGCTCGCTGTTTGCCCCGCTGGTCTACCTGGCGGCCCTGCTGTTGCTGCTGGAGGACTGGCTGTGGGACGTCGGCATGCGCGTGCTGCGCCGCCTGTCGTCCTGGCCGCCGCTGCACCGGCTGGAGGCCTGGATCTGCACGCTGGGCCCGCGCGCGGCGCTGGCGCTGTTCGTGCTGCCGGCCGCGCTGCTGTTCCCGGTCAAGCTGCTGGCGCTGTGGGCGATGGCGCACGGCCACCCGCTGCTCGGCCTGCTCGTCATCGTGCTGGCCAAGCTAGTCGGCGCGGCGGCGGTGGCGCGCATCTTCCTGCTGACGCGGCCGGTGCTGATGACCATCGTCTGGTTCGCCCGGCTGCTGCACTGGTTCCTGGCGCTGAAGGAGCGCTGGGTAGCACGGCTGCGCGCCACCCGCGCCTGGCGCCGCGTCAGCGCGCTGGCCAAGGCCTGGCGCCACTGGCGCCGGCACGCCGTGCCGCCGCCGCGCAGCTGGATGGCGCGCTTCCGCCGCCTGCTGCGGCGCTTCCGCGCCCGCTGGCGCGCCCGCTAATTCACTATCCACCATACTATTTAAATCATTCCCATGAGCGCAGCTTCCCTCCCCCATCCCGACAGCGCGGCCCTGGCCGACGAACTGGAACAGGTGCGCGCGCGCTTCGACGCCATCGTCTCCAACACGCCCGGCCTGGTCTACCAGTTCGTGCTGCACGCCGACGGCCGCGTCAGCTTCCCCTACCTGAGCGACGGCTGCCAGGCGCTGCTGGGCCTGACGGCGGCCGAGCTGCGCGAGCAGCCCGAGCGCTTCCTGGAACTGATCCTGTCGGACGACCGCAAGTCCTACCTGGACGCGATGCAAGCCTCGGCCAGCGCGCTGTGGAGCTGGAACTGGGAAGGCCGGATCTGGGTCGACGCCTGGAAGGACGTCAAGTGGATCAACCTGCGCTGCACGCCGCACGCGCTGGCCGACGGCGCGGTGCGCTGGGACGGCATCATGACCAACATCAGCGAGAGCAAGCAGGAGCAGATGGAAGTGCGCCACTCGCGCGCCCGCCTGGCCGAGCTCAGCGCGCATGCCGAACGGGTCAAGGAACAGGAGCGCACCCGCATCGCGCGCGAGATCCACGACGAGCTGGGCGGCAACCTGACGGCGATCAAGATGGCCGTCGCCATGCTGGCCGCCCGCCTGGACGAGGTCGGCGACTTCCCCGCGCTGCGCGAACGGACCGACTACGTCGACGCCCTGGTCGACCGCACCATCGACGCCGTGCACCGCATTTCGCTCGACCTGCGCCCGGCGCTGCTGGACCTGGGCCTGGTGGCGGCGCTGGAATGGCAGGTCAAGGAGTTCGAAAAGCAGACCGGCATCGCCTGCAGCTTCAACGCCAACCAGCGCGAGATCGCGCTCGACAACGACCAGACCACCGCCCTGTTCCGCATCGCCCAGGAGGCGCTGACCAATATCGCCAAGCACGCCGGCGCCACCCGCGTCAGCGTCAAGCTGGCGCGGCTGCGGCACCACATCAGCCTGAAAATCGGCGACAACGGCAGCGGCATCCGCCAATCCGACCGCGCCAAGCCGGCCTCGTTCGGCCTGCGCGGCATGGCCGAACGCGCGCGCGCGCTGGGCGGCACGTTGGCGCTGAGCCACGCGGCCGGCGGCGGCACGCTGGTGGCGATCAAAATTAAGCACGAAACCGAACGCGCGGCCCTCATCGCGGCGGCCGCCGGCGCTACAATAGCGGGTGAAAACATTTCTGCCGTGAAATAGCAAATAAAGTAAAAAGAGGAAGCAGAGACCCGCATGTCAGAAAAAGCCATCATCAAGGTCTTCATCGCCGACGACCACGCCATCGTGCGGGAAGGCTTGAAACAAATCCTGGCCGAGACGCGCGACATCGTCGTGGCCGGCGAGGCCGAAAACGGCCTGGACGCCATCAAGCTGTTCCGCAAGTCGGACTGCCAGGTGATGCTGCTCGACATTTCGATGCCCGACCGCAGCGGCATCGAGGTGCTCAAGCAGATCAAGAAGGAAAAGCCGGAGCTGGCGGTGCTGATGCTGTCCATGCACCGCGAGGACCAGTACGCGATCCGCTCGCTCAAGGCCGGCGCGGCCGGCTACCTGACCAAGCAGAGCGCGCCGCGCGAGCTGGTCACGGCGATCCGCCAGGTGGCCGGCGGCCTCAAGTACATCAGCCCGGCGCTGGCGCAGGAACTGGCCAACCACGTCGGCGAGGACCACGAGGCGCCGCCGCACGACACCCTGTCCGACCGCGAATACCAGACCCTGACCATGATCGCCTCCGGCAAGACGGTGGGCATGATCGCCAAGGAACTGTCGCTGTCGGTGAAGACGGTCAGCGAGTACCGGGCCCGCCTGCTGGTCAAGATGAAGCTGAAAAACAGCGCGGAACTGACCCATTACGCCATCAAAAACCAGCTGATAGAGTAGATAATGGGTAGGCTATGAATAAGCGCCCGCCACACGCTTGCCGCTTTGCCTACGCTTGATACTCTAATGAAAGATGCCTTCCGGCCTTTTATTCAAGCTATGCCAATCGGCGCGCGGACTTATTATGGTTTAATGAACAAACCTTTAAGAGGCAGCATCTGATGTCCAGCAAACCATCCACTCCCGAGCAGAATCCGGCCGAGATCGCGCGCGAGGCGTTCAAGCGCCTGGCCGTGCGCCGCATCGCGCCGACGCCGGAAGCTTACCGCGACATCTACAACGAAATCGCCGGCATCGCCGCCGCGCCGGCCGCCCCGATCGGCGCGGTCGATCCCGGCCCGGAATCGGTGCTGAGCCAGTTCGCCACCCGCCTGACCGAAAACACCGGCGACCTGGCCGACTTCGGCCGCCGCTTCAACCGCGCCGTCAAGTCGCGCGACTGGGAAGGCTATGCCAAGGCGCTGTCGCAACTGGTGGAAAAACACTTCGTCGGCAAGAGGGGCGGCATCGAAGTGGCCGGCATGGCGCCCGAGGACGAGCAAAGCCGCACCCTGCGCGACCTGCTGAGCCGCACCCTGACCTTCGCCGTGGCGTCCTTGCTGTCGGGCGCGCCGGTGCTGGTGGCCGAGGCCGAATCGCTGGGCGCGGCCACCAAGCTGGCCCACAGCGAGGAAGCGCTGGCCGAGATCGCCGTGCGCCTGAAGCAGCTGTGCTACCAGATCGAACTGCGCGGCGGCGACAGCGGCGAGCAGCAGGAACTGCTGCTGCGCCTGTTCAAGCTGCTGCTGGAAAACGTCAGCGAGCTGCTCGACGACGACAGCTGGCTGCGCGGCCAGATCGAATCGGTGCAAAACCTGATCACCGGGCCGATCGACGTGCGCGCGCTGGAGGAAGCCACCCGCAGCCTGAAGGAAGTGATCTACAAGCAGGGCCAGCTCAAGCACAGCCTGTCGGACGTCAAGCTCACCGTCAAGAACATGATGATGACCTTTATCGACCGCCTCGGCCAAGTGGCGGCCTCGACCGGCGACTTCCACGAGAAGATCGGCGGCTATTCGGAAAAGATCAGCAAGGCCGACAATATCTCCGAGCTCAACAACATCCTCGACGAGGTGCTCAAGGAAACCCGGCTGGTGCAGAGCGAGGCGCTCAAGGCGCGCGACAAGATGGTGCTGGCGCGCCAGGAAGTGCAGGACGCCGAGAACCGCATCCACGCGCTGGAAGCCAAGCTGCAGCATTTGAGCGAACTGGTGCGCGAAGACCAGCTGACCGGCAGCCTCAACCGCCGCGGCCTGGACGACGTGTTCGAGCGCGAGACCGCGCGCGCCGACCGCCGCGGCACGCCGCTGTGCATCGCCATCCTCGACCTCGACGACTTCAAGAAACTCAACGACACCTACGGCCACATCGCCGGCGACGCCGCGCTGAAGCACCTGGTCAAGATCGTCAAGGACACGCTGCGCTCGATGGACGTGATCGCCCGCTTCGGCGGCGAGGAATTCCTGATCCTGATGCCGGAAACCTCGGTCGAGGCGGCCGCCAGCACCATGACCCGGCTGCAGCGCGAGCTGACCAAGCACTTCTTCCTGCACGATAACGAGAAAGTGCTGATCACCTTCTCGGCCGGGGTGGCGCTGCGCCGTCCCAACGAGGAGCAGACCGAACTGGTCAAGCGCGCCGACAAGGCCATGTACACCGCCAAGCAGACCGGCAAGAACCGGGTGGTGGTGGCCGAATAAGCCGCTGTTTGCTCCGTTTGCTCCCCGCCCGGCCCTTGCCGGGCTTTTTTTTGCCCAAAAACAAGGGTGAAAAATAATTATTTTTACCCTAAAGATTCCGTGATTGCTGTCGTTTAAACGGGCATAGGTATTGAACTTTAGGCCTGCCAGAGAAAATTTCCCTCCTTTTCAGCCCTTAATTTTCCCACAGGGCAACCGTTACCAGTAACAACAGCGGTTTGAATGTCTCGGAACGTGGAGACAGACCAATGGGAACTGAGCATATTGCCGAATCGAAGTATCAGTCTGGAGAAACATCATGGCACAAGTCATTAATACAAATATTGCATCGCTGAATTCGCAACGTAACCTGACCACGTCGCAAGCCTCGCTGTCGACTTCCCTGCAACGCCTGTCTTCCGGTTTGCGCATCAACAGCGCAAAAGACGACGCCGCCGGCCTGGCGATTTCCGAGCGCTTCACCTCGCAAATTCGCGGCAATACCACGGCAGCACGTAACGCCAACGACGGTATCTCGCTGGCTCAAACGGCCGAGGGTGGCTTGAGCACTGCAGGCGATCTGCTGCAACGTATCCGCGAACTGGCAGTCCAGTCCGCCAACGGCACCAACTCCGATTCCGACCGCAAGTCGATCCAGAACGAGGTCTCGGCGCTGTCGGGCGAGCTGAATCGCGTTGCCACCTCGACCCAGTTCAACGGCCAGAACGTGTTGGACGGTTCGCTGACCTCGGCCCAGTTCCAGGTCGGCGCCAATTCGGGCCAGACCATCAACGTCGGCGTGCAGTCGGCCAAGGCCACCGACATCGGCAACAACAGCCTGTCGTCCTACTTCCTCAACACCGGCGGCACGCTGTCCGACGCCACCGCTGCTGCCGCGACCGCCACCAACGTCCACCTGGCCAACAACCAGGCTGCGGACACCCTGAACGTCACGTCCGGCAGCGGCACCACCACCAACGTCAGCATCGCGGCCGGCGACAGCGCCAAGAAAATCGCGGCAAGTGTCAACGCCCTGTCGAGCCAGAGCGGCGTGAGCGCAACCGCGACCACCAACGCCACCATTTCCGGCTTGGCCGACCCAACCGCCGGCGACGGCTCGGTGCAGTTCACCCTGCGCGGCGACAACTCGCTGGAGGCGGATTCGACCTCGACCGGCGTGACGATTTCGGCCAAGGTCAAAGGCGGCGATCTGTCGGCAGTGGCCCAGGCCATCAACGCGCAGAGCGGCACCACCGGCATCTCGGCCGCCATCAAGACCAACACCACCAGTGGTGTCAAGGAATTGCAACTGACGAGCTCGTCCGGCGCCGACATCGAAATCAACAACACCAACGCCGCCAGCGACGATCTGTTGGCCAAGGCGACCACCCTGGTCCGCGGCACCGACCAGCCGGCCGTGGGCAGCACCGCCGCCGTCAAAGCCTTCGATCAGGCCGGCCCGGCGAAAGACAGCGCCATCACCATTGGCGGCAAGCTGAACTTTTCGTCCGACAGCGGTTTCTCGATCGCTTCGGCCGCGCCGACCACCACCATCGTCAACGGTTCCACCGGTTCGGACCTGCAATCGGTGGCCAAGGTCGACGTGTCGAGCGTGGACGGCGCCAACAAGGCCCTGAAAACCATCGACTCGGCGCTGAACCAGATCAACAGCAACCGCGCGGCACTGGGTGCGATCCAGAACCGTTTCGCTTCGACCATCTCGAACCTGAACACGACGACGGAGAACTTGTCCGCTTCGCGTAGCCGGATTCAAGATACCGACTTCGCGGCGGAAACGGCCAACCTGACTCGCGGCCAGATCCTGCAACAAGCTGGTACCGCCATCTTGGCCCAGGCTAACTCGCTGCCGAACGGCGTGTTGTCCCTGCTGCGTGGCTAAAATCCGGGTAGGAGTTGACGCGGTAAGGTCGCTCTGACTAGGTTCCCCGGTTGATTTATTCAGCCGGGGATTTTTCACAAAGGAAGCATCATGACTATCGATACCATCGGCTCGGCCTCGCAGGCCCGCCCCGTAGACCGTCCGGCCGCCGCCGTCGGCGACGCCAGCGCACAGTCCGCGCGCGCGCCGGCCACGCCTGTCGAGACCGCCTCCGCCGTCAAGGGCCCGGCCAACGTGCCGACGCTGGATCAGGTCCACCAGGCCGTGTCGCAGCTGAACAAGTCGGCGCAGGCCAAGTCGCAGGGACTGGAATTCTCGGTCGACAGCGACACCAAGCGCACCGTGGTCAAGGTGGTCGACCAGACCACCAAGGAAGTGTTGCGCCAGATTCCCTCGCCCGAAGCGCTGGAAATCGCCAAATCGCTGGAATCGAACTCCGGCACCTCCGGCTTGCTGATCCAGCAAACCGCCTGAAGCGGCCGCGCTCGCGCGCGCCGCTTTTTCCTCATCCATGGCATCCTGATTCAGGGAACGCCAGCTTGTCGTGTTGCACAGGATCTGACGGGCCGCGCCCGTGACGCAGCCGCATCGCCGCTCCACTACGCCCTGCTGCCCCGCCCCCGCTGCCCGTTTTTTCAGCTTTGCCTGAACTGGCAGGTATTCTCCCCTCTCAAGTCCGGTTTGATTCTGCCGATATTGTCTTATATTATTGCTTTACTTAGGAGCACATCGTGGGCATCTCTACACCGGGCATCGGCTCTGGCATTCCGGTCGACTCCATCGTCAGCAAGCTGATGGCGGTCGAATCCGCGCCGCTGGCCGATTTCGACAAGAAGTCGGCCAGCTATCTGGCGCAGGTGTCGGCGTTCGGCAATCTGTCCGGCGCGCTGGGCAGCTTCAGCGGAGCGCTGGCCGGACTGACCTCGGTGTCGAGCTTCCAGACGCTGGTGAGCACGCCCAGCGACCCCTCCGTGATGACCGCGACCGCCGGCAGCACCGCGCAGCCGGGCACCTATCGGGTCAACATCAACCAGCTGGCGCAGGCGCAAACGCTGGCCTCGGGCGGCTACAAGACCACCACCGCCGCCATCGGCCTGGGCGCCAAGACCACCATCAACTTCTCGCTCGGCACCGTCAGCGGCGGCAGCTTCGGCCTGACCGGCGCCCAGCTGGGCGCCAGCCTGTCGAGCGGCGGCCTGACGCCGGGCTCGCTGAGCATCAACAACACCGTCATCGCCAGCGACGGCACCACCCGCAGCGCGCGCCTGCTGGCCGACGCCATCAACGCCAAAAGCACCACCACCGGCGTCTCGGCCAAGGCCGCGGCCACCGTCACCAGCGCCACGCTGTTCGGCGCCGCCGGCGCCTCCAGTTTCGGCGATGTCGACACCAGCGGCGGCGGCAGCTATTCGCTCAAGGTCGGCGGCGTCGAAATCGCCGCCCAGGCGGCCGGCACGGCCGGCGGCGGCGGGGTCACCGCCGCCGCGCTCGATGCCGCGCTGGCCCCCAACTCGGCCGTGGGGCGCGCGCTGGCCGACGCCAACATCACCGTCAGCGGCACCGCGGTCGGCGGCGACCTGCAATTTCACAATCAGGACGGCAGCAACATCGCCGTCGCCGAAGCGGTCACGGGCAGCGTCACCGGCGGCATCGGCAACAGCGGCGCCGCCAATATCGGCTCCAGCACCACGGCCGTCGGCTCGATCTCGCTGATCTCGGCCGACGGCAGCCCGATCAGCGTCGGCGGCACCAATCCGGCCGGCGCCGGCCTGACCGCCGGCGTCGGCGGCGCCTACCTGGGCGCCAGCTTCGCCGCCGACTCGACCCGCACCAGCGGCAACGTCGTCATCGACAGCAGCAACAACACGCTGCAGGGCATCATGGCGGCGATCAACAAGGGCAACTTCGGCGTCACCGCCAGCATCGTTTCGGATGGCGCCACCGGCGCCAGCGCCACGCCCAACCACCTGATCCTGACCTCGACCGCCACCGGCGTCAGCTCGACCATGAAGATCACCCTGTCCGGATCGGGCGGCAACCCGCCCGACCCGGACCTGGTCTCGCTGCTGGGCTACGACCCGGGCGGGGTGCAGAGCCTGAGCCAGAAGACCTCGGCGGCCGACACGCTGGCCACCGTCAACGGCATCGCCGTCACCAGCTCCAGCACCAGCATCAGCGGCGCGGTCACCGGCGTGAACATCAGCGCCCTCAAGGTCGGCAGCTCGACGCTGTCGGTGAGCAAAGACAGCGGCTCGCTCAGCACCTCGGTCAGCGGCTTTGTCAAGGCCTACAACGACTTGAACAACCAGATCAAGCAATTGGGCGCGTATGATCCCGACACCAAGACCGGCGGCCCGCTGCTGGGCGACACCACCTTGCGCAACCTGCAGGCATCGATCCGGCGCCAGCTCGGCACCTCCATCGCCGGCCTGCAAGGCACCAGCCTGACCAACCTGTCGCAGATCGGCATCTCGTTCCAGAAAGACGGTTCGCTGACCTTGGACAACGCCAAGTTGCAAAAGGCCGTCACCAACAACTTCAACGACATCGCCGGCCTGTTCGCGGCAGTGGGCCACGGCTCCGATCCAGAGGTCAAGTTTTCCAGTTCCGGCACCAACACCAAGGCCGGCGATTATGCGATCAACATCACCCAGCTGGCCACCCAGGGTACGCTGCAAGGCACCACCGTGTTGCCGGCCGAAACCGTGATCGATGCCGATACCACCTGGACCGTCACGCTGAACGACACCACCCCGGCCACGCTGGCCAACACCGCCACCATTTCACTGCCGGCCGGTAGCTACAATCCCAGCCAGCTGGCGACGCTGTTGCAATCGTCGATCAACGGCGTCAGCGCGTTTTCCGGCGCCGGCGCCACCGTCAGCGCCACGGTTGGCGACGACGGCAAGCTCAAGCTGGCCTCGACCAACTATGGCGCGAAATCGAACATCCACATCGCGACGGCCACCGGCACCGATATCTCGGCCGTGTTCGGCACCGGCGCGTCGGTCGACGGCGTGGACGTGGCCGGCACCATCGGCGGCTACACCGCCATCGGCAGCGGCCAGAGCCTGACCGGCGCACCGGGCGCGCCGGTTGACGGCCTGAAGCTGACCATCACCGGCGACACCATCGGCTCGCGCGGCAGCTTCGGTTTCTCGCAGGGCTATGCCTACCAGCTCAACGCGCTGGCGGCCGGCTACCTGGGCGCCAAGGGCGCGATCACCAGCCGCACCACCGGCCTGAACAATTCGGTCAAGGACATCAGCAAACAGAAGGACGCCTTCAGCGCCCGCCTGGTCGACATCGAAGCGCGCTACCGCGCACAGTACACGGCGCTCGACACCTCGATCGCCAGCATGAATACCACCGCGTCATTCTTGACGCAACAGTTCGCGGCGCTTGCCAAGCAATAGCCGCTGACGCTTTAACAGGAGACAGAGTATGTTCGGATCGCGACAAACTGGCGTGCATGCCTATGCCAAGGTCGGCATGGAGACCGGCGTGATCGCCGCCAGTCCTCACAAGCTGATCGTCATGCTGTTCGACGGCGCCCTGGTGGCCCTGAACGGCGCGCTGAACGGCATGCGCAACGGCGATATCGGCGAGAAAGGCAAATCGATCTCCAAGGCCATCATGATCATCGACAGCGGCCTGCGCGCCGCGCTCGACAAGAATGCCGGCGGCGACATCGCCGAGGGCCTGGACGCGCTGTACGAATACATGAGCGCGCGCCTGCTGACGGCCAATATGAACAACGATCCAGCGATCCTGGAGGAAGTGCAGCGCCTGCTGACCGAGTTGCGCGACGCCTGGAATGCGATCGCCGACACCCCTGCCGCCACCGGCGCCCAACCCACCAATCTCGCGAGCGCCTGATTCATGATGACCAGCCAAGATATCCTTTCCGTGTACGCCGCCATGGCCGAGCTGACCGAACAGATGGTGCAGGCCGCCACCCGCAGCGACTGGGACCAGTTGGTGCTGCTGGAGCAGCGCTGCGCCGCCCACGTGCAGGCGCTGCGCGAACAGGAACCGGCGCAGCCGATGCAGGGCGCCGAGCGTGAGCGCAAGATCAACCTGATCCGCCAGATGCTCAACGCCGACCGCCAGATCCGCGACCTGACCATGCCGTGGATGGCGCAACTGTCCAAACTGATCAACTCCACCGGCACTGAACGGCGCGTCATCAACGCCTACGGCAGCGTCTAAAGCAGGGGCGCGCCATGTTGCCGCCCGTGGTCACCATCCTGCCGGTCGGTCCGGCGGCCGAGGTCGGCGGCGTCGCGCCGGTCGGCGACGGCCGCCAGGCGGCCTTCCAGCGCGCGCTGCAAAGCCTGGTCGGCCAATCGGTCACGGCCGAAGTGCTGTCCAAGTTCAACGACGGCAGCTTCCTGGTCAAGGTGGCCGACAACGCGGTGCGCATGATGCTGCCGCCGGAAGTGCAGGTCGGCGCCGAAGTGCCGCTGACCGTGCTGACCGCCAATCCCCGCCCCACTTTCCAGCTCGGCAATAACAGCCCCGGCAGCTCGGCCACGCTGGTCTACAGCGAGCCCGCCGATGCCGGCGACGGTCTGTACTCGCCCACCCTGCCCTCGCAAGACGCGCCGGCCGCAGCGCCGGCCACGCCCCGGCCAGCAGCCGGCGCCGCCACGCCGGGCCAGGCGGCCACGCCC
>NZ_JAQQPR010000051.1:0-24439 GCF_036688705.1 Duganella sp. S19_KUP01_CR8
GGTTGCCGCCGACTGGCGCCCGGCGCGGGCCGACGGCACCAGCCGCATCGCTGGGCGGCCGCGTGTTCCGGCGCGCAGGTTGGCCTGCCGGCGGCGTGCGCGGCGGCGCTCGGCCCAGGCTTGCAGGATGGTGGTAATGAATCGCGGCATAAGCCCCTCGCGCTGGTGGACGGTATCTGCCCAGCCCTAGCGGAGGGACCGCGAAAACCGGGCCAAACACGCATTCCGTGGCCGAAAAGCTAACGTCTTATCGCGCCTATCTGCATTTCGGGACGCAAAACACGCGGCTCGTCGCAATCACGTGGCGGCTGGACAGGCCTTTGCATAAAGTGAGCACATCGAAACACACTTTTAACCACCGAAAGGAAGCAAAATGAACGTCCTGAAAAACTTCGAAGCCCTGTTTGTCGTGACCCTGGGCCTGGCCTGCGCCGCCAACTACGTGCTCGACGAAACCACCGCAGCCCCTGCGCCGGTCCAAGCCAGCTACACCGCGCCAGCCGCCGCCAAGGACATGCAAGTGATCGTCGTCAGCGCCAAACGCCTGACCGCCGAACAGAAAAAACAGTCGCTGATCGACGAGAACAAATCCGTGCTGGCCGCCGACACCACCGCAGCGAGCAAAATTTGAAGGCCCGTAATCCCTTCGCCTGTACGCGCCATCGAAACGTCGCGTAACAGGCGAAGCCCCTAACCGCCTCGCTCAATTCCCTCCTCGTCCGTCAGCATCTTCCCGCCTTGTCCCCTCTGTACGCCACCGTACACACCACCACAGCTTTGTGTCAGATGTAAAAAGTTGCATCATCGGGAGGCATCCCTGGCGCTGCTTGCTATAGTTCGTTCAAGCGTTGCACGAAAACGCGCAAACGGAGAACACATCATGATCAAACGCTCGCACACCATTTACGCTGCCGCCATGCTCGCGTTGAGCGCCGCAGCATTCGCTCCAGCCATCGCCTCGGCGCAAGTCGGCGTCAGCGTCGTGATCGGCAATGCACCGCCGCCCCCGCGTTTTGAAAGCATGCCGGCGCCGCGCCGCGGCTACGTCTGGGCGCCTGGTTATTGGAACTGGGACGGCAGTCGCCACGTGTGGCTCGGCGGCCGCTGGGAACAGGAACGCAACGGCGCGCAGTATCGCCGCGCCGAATGGATACGCGACGGCGGCAACTGGCGCCTGGATCCGGGCGGCTGGGTGAACGTTGGCCCGGCCCCGGTGCAGGTTGACTATGTGACCGTCGCCCCGCCGCCGCCGCGCTATGAACGGATGCCGCCACCGCGTTACGGCTACGTCTGGGCGCCGGGTTACTGGGACTGGCGCGGCCACCGCCACGAATGGATTAGCGGCAGCTGGGTCGCCGAGCGTCCGGGCTACGTTTATGCCCAACCGCGCTGGGTGCAACGCGATGGCCGCTGGCTGCGCGAGGAAGCGCGCTGGGACCGAGGCCCGAACGGCGACCGCGATCATGACGGCATCCCGAATCGCTACGACCGTCACGACAACCGCAACTACGGCCACGGCCGCGGCGACAAGGACCACGACGGTGTGCCTAACCGCTACGACCGCGATCGCGATGGCGACGGCGTATCCAACCGCAACGACCGGCATCCAGACAATCCGCGCCGCGATTGATGAGCGACGCTGATTTCGAAGCATTGGCCACGGCCGCCTACAAGGGCGAGCGCGTGGCCGCTCGTCGTCTGGCGGCGCGTTCCGAGGTGAGCGAGGCGCAGGCCTTGCATCAGGTGCTGACGCAGGTGGCGGGCGTGCAGGGTTTGGCGCTGCTGCTGGCCGAACGCAGCGCCTTGCGCGAGCGCGACGAGCAACTGCGCTTGGCTAAATTAGAGGAGAAGGCGCGGCAACTGGAACGGCGCGCGGCGCGCATGCGGCCGGCCACCGACGGCTGGCGTGGATGGTTCGACGGTTCGGCGCATCCGAATCCGGGGCAGATAGGCATAGGCGCGCTGCTGTGCGGGCCGGAGGGCGAGCGGGTGGAAATCAGCCGCCGCGCCGGATATGGCAATAGCGGCGAGGCGGAATACCTTGCGCTGACGGCGTTGCTCGAAGCAGCCGTGCGCCTGGGCGCGACCGGGCTGACGGTGCATGGCGACAGCCAGGTGGTGATCAACGATGTGAACCTGAGTGCTCAGGCAGTGGCCGCAGGCCGTGGCGCCAAGGGACTGGAAGAGCATCGCCAGCGTGTGATGGACTTGATGGCGCCGCTGGGCACCGTCAGCCTACGCTGGGTGCCGCGCCACCGCAATGGTGACGCGGACCGCCTGTCGCAACAGGCGATTGACAGATCGCCGGCCATAGCCCCAGAGGCTTGATACGTCATTCCCGCGTAGGCGGGAATCCATGCTGAGCGACTAATCGTGCGGTCTATGGAGGGAATTCAGGCAATGCCTGGATTCCCGCGTGCGCGGGAATGACACGGTTTAGGCGCGGCTGGTCAGGCGCAGCGCCGGGCGTGAAGCGGCGGTGCGTGCAGGCGCGCCGCGCGAACGCGACGGCGATGCCCCATCCACCTTGAACACGCTGACCGCCTGCGCCAGCGCCGCTGCCTGCTGCTGCATCGATTCCGCCGCGGCGGCGGCCTGTTCGACCAGCGCGGCGTTCTGCTGCGTAACGCCGTCCATCGCGCCGATGGCGTGATACACCTCATTGATGCCGGCGCTCTGCTCAGTACTGGCCGCCGTAATCTCGGTGATGATGTCGCTGACCCGGTGCACGCTGCTGACAATTTCATCCATCGTCAGGCCTGCATCGGCCACCAGCTTGCTGCCCTGGTTGACCTTGTCGACCGAATCGCCGATCAGCGTCTTGATCTCCTTGGCCGCCGACGCCGAGCGCTGCGCCAGGTTGCGCACTTCCGTCGCCACCACCGCAAAACCGCGTCCCTGTTCGCCCGCGCGTGCCGCTTCCACGGCGGCGTTCAGCGCCAGGATATTGGTCTGGAAAGCGATACCGTCGATCACCGCGATGATGTCGACGATCTTGCGCGACGACTGGTTGATCGAATCCATCGTCTCCACCACCTGCGACACCACCGTGCCGCCCTTGACCGCCACCTGCGCGGCCGATGCCGCCAGCTGGTTGGCCTGGCGCGCGTTGTCGGCATTGTGCTTGACGGTCGACGTCAGCTCTTCCATCGACGATGCGGTTTCCTCCAGCGCGCCGGCCTGCTGCTCGGTGCGGCGCGACAGATCCTGGTTGCCCGCCGCGATCTCGCTCGACGAGGTGGTGATATGGTCGGTACCGCTGCGCACCTCGTTGACGATGCCCAGCAGGCTGGCGTTCATCTCCTTCAACGCGGACAGCAGCTGGCCGGTTTCATCGCGCGCACTGTCGTCGATATGGCCGGTCAGGTCGCCGCCGGCGACGCGGCGCGCAGCCGTCACCGCCAATTGCAGCGGGCCGGTGATCCCTGTGGTCAGCAGCCACGAACTGACGGCGCCGAAGGCCAACACCAGCACCGCCAGCACGTACAGCAGGTTGCGGCTGCTGGCCGCTACTTCGTCGATGTGGACGGCGGTGGCGTCGATTTTTGCGCGCTGCATTTTCAGCAGTTCCTGCATCAGCGCCTGGTAGCTGGTGGAACCGGGACGGAACACGTTGGCGAAGACCTTCTCGGCCTCTTCCAGTTCGCCGGCGCCTTTCAGCTTGGCCACCTGGTCGCGCGACGACAGGTAGATCTTGCGCTGCTCGCCGATGCGGCCGAAGAGTTCCTTCTCGTCGGCGTCGACGATCAGCGCTTCCACTTTCTTTTGAAATTCCGCCGAGATGGCCGACGAGGCTTTCGATTCCTCGGCGAAGAAGGCGCCCAGCGTTGGATCGCTGCTGCGGGCGATGGCGGTGGTGCGGCGGATAGCGCTATCAATCTTGCTTGACCAGTCGGAGATCATGCGCTCCTTGGCCAGCGGCACCTGCATCATCTCGCGCGTGGCCGTGGCCACGCCCTGCAGGCGCCAGACGCTGATCGCGGTGATCAGCATCGCAAACGCCAGGATGATGCTGAAGCCCAGTGCCAGGCGCTTGCCGATGCTGATATTGGCCAGCATCGTCATCACGCGGCCAGCGCGGTGTTTTCGACCAGGCCCATATCGGCGCTGGACATCAGCTTGTCGATATCGACCAGGATCAGCATGCGCTCGTCGAGCGTGCCCAGGCCGACGATGTGGTCGGTGTTGATGGCCGAGCCGATTTCCGGCGCCGGCTTGACTTGTTCGGGCATCAGCGTGGTGACGTCGGAGACGCGGTCCACCACCATGCCGACCACGCGGTGGCCGATGTTGAGGATGATGACGACGGTGAACTGGTCGTAGGTCGGCGTGCCCAGGTTGAACTTGATGCGCATGTCGACGATCGGCACGATCAGGCCGCGCAGATTGACCACGCCCTTGACGAAATCGGGCGCGTTGGCGATGCGGGTCGGGGTTTCGTAGCTGCGAATCTCGGCTACTTTTTGGATATCAATGCCGTACTCTTCCTGGCCCAGGGTGAAGGCCAAATACTCGCCGGCGGGGGTCGTTGCGTGCAGTTCGCTTACATTACCAGACATGGGGTTTTCCTTCATTGCCAAAAATGATTGACGGCAATGTTACCTCAAGTCAAGAAGATACGCAGCAAATAAATGCACCAGAGAAACAAATAAGCTTAACGCAATTTCCACCTTGGTTTTTCCATCAGCTGGTAGGTCGAGGCCGGCAAGGCGCGCAGCACCGTGGTGGCCACGGCGCGCGGATTCGGCGCCTGCGGTTCCGGCTTGGCGGGCTCGGCGTCCGCCGCGGCGCGTTTGGCCGACAATTGGTTACCGGCGACCGGGTTCGGGCGCGCACCGGCCGGGCGGAAGTCTTCCCCCCTCAGCTGGAAATGGGGCGCCACGGTCGGCGTGTCGTCCAGCGCCAGCGCGTGGCCGCAGGCCAAGGCCAACAATATCGGTGCAAGCGCCGGGAGGTTACGCATCAAAAGTGCCTGTCGTTATCAAATATGGTTGCATTTTGCACAATCTCATCGTACTTGGCAAGCAAACAATTATTAATCGCCGCCACGTTACCCTGCACAAGGGCTGAATCAGGCTGTATGATCTGAAAAACTGATCGCCAAGACATCATGGGAGAACGATGAACAGCTTGCTGAACAGCTGGCACCCGCGCCTGGTTCGCCTGGCCAGTGCCGCCGCCGGAGCCGATGGAGCACACGACACCAACCACCTGCACCGGGTCTGGCGCAACGCCACCCTGCTGCTGGACGATTATCCCGAGGCCGACGCGCTGGTCGTGCTGGCCGGCTGTTATCTGCACGACCTGGTCAACCTGCCCAAGAACGATCCCGAACGCCACCTGGCTTCGCGCAAGGCGGCGCTGCTGGCCAGCCGCCAGCTGGCCGAACTCGATTTCCCGCCGAATAAGCTGGCCGCCGTCGCGCATGCGATCGAGAGCCACAGTTTTTCCGCCGCCATCCGCGCCGAGACCATCGAGGCCAAGATCGTCCAGGATGCCGACCGCCTCGACGCGCTCGGCGCGGTGGGACTGGCGCGGCTGTTCTACACGGCCGGCCGCATGGGCACCGCGCTGGCGCACGCCGACGATCCGATGGCGCTGCACCGCGAGCTCGATGAAAAAGCCTATGCGCTGGACCATATCGACACCAAGCTGGCCACCCTGCCCGGCAAGATGCAAACGGCCGCCGGACGCCGCCTGGCGCAGAACCGCCTCAACGAGCTGACCGCCTTCCGCGACAGCTTCATCGCCGAGTGGGCCGCCAGCCCGGCC
The DNA here is from genome assembly GCF_036688705.1 of Duganella sp. S19_KUP01_CR8. Classification (NCBI taxonomy): domain Bacteria; kingdom Pseudomonadati; phylum Pseudomonadota; class Betaproteobacteria; order Burkholderiales; family Oxalobacteraceae; genus Duganella; species Duganella sp. S19_KUP01_CR8. The sequence goes on from NZ_JAQQPR010000051.1 coordinate 5,773, forward strand.
GCGCCCTGACCCTCTCGCCCTGACCTTCCTTTTGCAGACCACATGACCACACCCGATACCGCCACCACCGTCATGCCGGCCACCGCGCCGGCGGGCAACCTGAACTTCATCCTGATCTGCGTTTTCATCGATATGCTGGGCATAGGACTGATCGTGCCGGTGCTGCCGATGCTGATCGGCGAGTTCGCCGGCTCGCGCGAAAACCAGACCCACTGGTTCGGCATCATGAGCGCGGTGTTCGGCCTGATGCAGTTCATCTTCATGCCGATGCTGGGCGCCGTCAGCGACCGTATCGGCCGCCGGCCGGTGCTGCTGTATTCGATGGCCGGCATGTGCATCAACTTCCTGTCGACGGCGTGGGCGCCCAACCTGGCCTGCCTGTTCATCGGCCGCGTGGTGGGCGGCATGTCGTCGGCCAGCATGTCGGTGGCCTCGGCTTACGCGTCCGACGTGTCGACGCCGGAGAACCGCGCCAAGAGCTTCGGCAAGGTCGGCGCGGCGTTCGGCCTGGGCTTCATCTGCGGCCCCATGCTCGGCGGCCTGCTGGGCAACGTCAATCTCCACCTGCCGTTCTATGTGGCGGGCGCGCTGTCGGCCGCCAACTTCGTCTACGGCTATTTCGTGGTGCCGGAATCGCTGCCGGCGGAGCGCCGTTCGGCGTTCAGCCTGGCCAAGATCAATCCCCTGACCGCCCTGTTCAAGCTGGCGCGCCGCACCGAGATCCGCGGCCTGGTGGTGACCTTCGCGCTGGTCACCTGCGCGCAGATGATGCTGCAAACGACCTGGGTGCTGTACACCAGCTTCCGCTTCGACTGGACGCCGGGGCAGAACGGCGCGGCGATGTTCTGTGTCGGCCTGATGGCGGCCGTGGTGCAGGCCGGCCTGCTGGGCATCCTGATCAAGCGCTTCGGCGAAGTGCGCCTGTCGCTGCTGGGGATGTGCTCGGGCGGCCTCGCCTACCTGTTTTACGGCCTGGCCACGCAGGGCTGGATGATGTATGTGCTCATCATCTGCAACGTGCTGTCGTTCGCTGTCGGCCCCGCGCTGCAAGGCATTGTCTCGAAATCCACACCGCCCAATGAACAAGGAGAATTGATGGGCTCTTTGCAATCGATCAGCAGCCTGGGGGTGATCTTCATGCCACTGCTGGGCACCGCCATCCTGGCCGAAGTCGGCCACCTGCCCGCCAACGACTGGCGCATCGGCAGCACCTTCTACCTGTGCGCGGTGATGCAGGCGCTGGCCATCCTGGTGGCGCAGCGCTTCTTCCGCCAGCACCACATGCAGGCCGCCAAACCATGAGCCGGCGCAGTATCGTCATGCGCACCATGTTCACCATGCTGCTGGCGGCCGGCGCGCTGCAGGCCGCCGCCGCCGAATGTTCGCGCGATATCGCCGCGCCGGTATCGACCAGCGGCGCCAGCGTCCAGGTCGAGGGCACGCACATCGGCGGCATCTATCCCGACCTGTTGCGCAACATGGGCGCCAGGAACGGCTGCAACTTCGTCTTCACGCTGGTGCCGCGCGCGCGCCAGGTGGCCATGTACAAGGACGGCAAGGCGGACCTGCTGGTGCCGGCTTCGCGCACGCCGTCGCGCGACCTGCTCGGCACCTTCGTGCCGATGATAGGCCATCGCGCGATGCTGATTTCGGTGGAGGGCCAGCGGGCGCCGATCACCAGCGCGAAGAACTTGCTGGAGCGGCGCGACCTGCGCGTAGCCGTGGTGCGTGGCTTCGACTACGGCGAACAGTACATGGCGCTGGTCAACGAGCTGTCCAAGCAGGGCCGCTTGTTCATCGAGGTCGACGTGGTGGCGGTGGCGCGCCTGCTGAACGCCGGCTCGGCCGACGTCACCATCATGGGGCCGACGCTGATGGCCGGCGCGATCCGGCGCGACCAGCGCGTCAATGGCATGCAGGAAAAGCTGCGCATGGAGGCCATTCCGGAACTGCCGTGGCACGAGAGCGGCGCTTATGTGTCGCACGCGCTCAAGCCGGAAGACCAGCGGCTGCTGGTCGACATGCTGGAAAAGATCGGCAGGTCGAACCTGGTGATGGATGGCTACCGCCGCTATTTCACCCCGGACGTGCTGACCAACAGCGTGCGTCCGCGCTAGCCACTAGTCCACCACCGGCAGCTCCAGCGCGCTGCTCTCGGCGCCGGCGTGGTACACGCGCAACGTCGCCTTCTTGTAGTCGGCCGGCTTGGCGTAGAAGATGTTCGGCACGTAGGTCTGCGGATTGCGGTCGTACAGCGGGAACCAGCTGGACTGGATCTGCACCATCACCCGGTGGCCCGGCAGGAACACGTGGTTGGCGTTCGGCAGCGCGAAGCGATATTTCTCCACCGCGCCCGGCGTGATCGGCGACGGCTGCTCCAGGCTGTTGCGGTAGCGGCCGCGGAAGATGTCCATCGCGATGCCCAGCTGGTAGCCGCCCAGCTCCGGCTGCGACGGCACCTCGTCCGGGTAGACATCGATCAGCTTGACGACCCAGTCGGTGTCGGTGCCGGTGGTCGAGGCGTACAGGTTGACCATGGCGGCGCCGGAGATTTTCAGGCGCGCCGTCAACGGCTCGGTGACATAGCTCAGCACATCGGTGCGGTCGGAAACGCCGCGCTGGTCGCTGACCAGCCACGGACGCCACACGTTCGCATCGTTCATGTGCACCGGGCGCGGCACGAACGGCACCGGCTTGGCCGGGTCGGACACGTATTCATCGTAGGCGGCGCCGTCTTTCGGCGCCTCAGTGTCCTGCTTGAAATCCAGCTTGAAGTCCGGCTTCAGGTAGATCGGCTTCAGCGGCGCAGGGCAGCCGGCTTCGCAGGCCAGCGGCCAGCGCGCCAAGCGCTGCCAGCGATTGACGCCGGTCTGGTAAAACAGCACCGGCGGCGTGTCGGCGGCCGGCGCGCCGTCCTTCAGGTATTGGTCGAGGAAAGGCTGCATCACGTCGCGGCGGAATTCCAGCGCGGTGTCGCCTGTGAACTTGAACGCGCCCAGGCTGGAGCCTTCGTAGTTGACGCCGCTGTGGCGCCACGGCCCCACCACCAGGAAATTCTTGTTGTTGGCGGTGTCCTGCGGCTCCACCGCCGAGTAGAAGGCGTAGGCGCCGTAGATGTCTTCCTGGTCCCAGTAGCCGACCACGGTCATGGTCGGCACTTTCATCTGGCGCTTGGCCAGGATCTTGTCCAGCGCCTGCTGCTGCCAGTAGCCGTCATAGGCCGGATGTTCGAACAGCTTGCGGGTGAAGTTGAGCTGGTCGAGGCCGAACTGTTTGGCGTAATCGGCGGTCGAGCCGCCGCGCAGCGCGCCTTCGTAGTCGTCGTAGACGCCGGTGGCCAAGGTCTTGCCGCTGCCTTTGGCGGCGGTCTGGCCGGCGATGTAGCTCAGGTTGGGCAGGCGGAAGGCGCCGTTGTGGAACCAGTCGTCGCCGCGCCAGCCGTCGACCATGGGGCTCATCGGCACCGCGACCTTGAGCGCCGGGTGCGGATCGACCAAGGCCATCAGCACGGTGAAGCCTTCGTAGGACGAGCCTATCATGCCGACGTTGCCGTTGCTCTCGGGGGTGTTCTTGACCAGCCAGTCGATGGTGTCCCAGGCGTCGGTGGCGTGGTCGGTGCGGGTGTTGTTGAGCGCGCCCTTGACCGGGCGGGTCATCACGTACTCGCCTTCGGAGCCGTATTTGCCGCGCACGTCCTGGTAGACGCGGATGTAGCCGTTCTCCATCATCACTTCGTCGCCCTGGCCGACGGTGGCCAGCACGCTGGGGCTGACGTTGCGCTGGGCGCGGCCGCTGGCGTTGTAGGGGGTGCGGCTGAGCACCATCGGCGCGTGGACGGCGCCCTTGGGGATGACGATGACGGTATGCAGCTTGACGCCGTCGCGCATCGGGATCATGACGTCGCGCTTGACGTAGTCGGCGTTGGGGACGGCGGTGTCGAACTTGGCGGGGATATCGGGCGCCATCGGCGGCGTGGGCGTTTGCGCCGTTGCGGCGGTGACCATCAAGGTGGAAAGCACTGCAACTACAAGGTCACGCATATCGGCTCCGGTAAGGGGTATTGCTCAAGATCGGCAATACTACCTTATCGTTTAGATTAATGCATGAGCTTGAAGAGCACGGCGGTCAGCCCGGTTTGTACGACGATCACGCCCACCATCCACTGTATCAACTCCGACTTGAGCTGCGCCAGGCGCATGTCGAGGTAGTTCTTGGTCACCAGATGGCTGTCGACGAGCTGAAACATGGCCGAGGCCAGCGCCTTGGCCTGCTTCTCTGGCATGCCGCCTTCAATCAGAGTATCCATAAATGCGACAGAATCGAAGTTATCAGGCATTTTAATCTCCTTGGGCTTAGGCCGCGAGCACTCAATCTAGTTCCCAATCCCGCGCCGGGCCTTGCGGCGGCTCACACCTTGACAGACCGGCGCTGAGCTGCAACCATACGCGCATGAAATTTTTTACTACACGTCACGCCTGCCTGATTTGGCGCCGCTCCTAGCGCGCGGCCACTGTCTACCCATAGTGATGTGATATTTTTATCAACGCCGCCCTTATCTGGTGGCGTTTTTTATATTCGTCGCGCCGGACCGGGGCAACGTAAAGGAACCCCTGATGAGCTTGACCGAACAATCCGAAGTAATCGCCACCGCGCCAGCCGCGCCTAAAGGCCCGACCGTGATCCTGACCGGCGACCGCCCGACCGGCCCGCTGCACCTCGGCCACTTCGTCGGCAGCCTGCGCAACCGCGTCGCCTACCAGCACGAATACAAGCAGTTCATCATGCTGGCCGACGCCCAGGCCCTGACCGACAATATGGACGACACCAACAAGGTGCACCGCAACGTGGTCGAAGTGGCGCTGGACTACCTGGCGGTCGGCATCGATCCGGCCAAGTCCACCATCCTGATCCAGTCGCAGATCCCGGAACTGGCCGAGCTGACCTTCTACTACCTGAACCTGGTGACCGTGGCGCGCCTGGAGCGCAACCCGACCGTGAAGACCGAGATCGCGCTGCGCGGCTTCGAGCGCGACATCCCGGCCGGCTTCCTGACCTACCCGGCCTCGCAGGCGGCCGACATCTCGGCGTTCAAGGCTTCCATCGTGCCGGTCGGCGACGACCAGATCCCGATGATCGAGCAGACCAACGAGATCGTGCGCCGCTTCAACCGCCTGGTCAACCAGGAGATCCTGGTCGAATGCAAGGCGCTGGTGCCGGAAATCGGCCGCCTGCCGGGCACCGACGGCAAGGCCAAGATGAGCAAATCGCTGGGCAACACGATCAACCTGGGCGCCACCGCGGCCGAGATCACCGCCGCCGTGAAAAAGGTTTATACCGATCCGCTGCACCTGCGCGTGGAAGACCCGGGCCACCTGGAGGGCAACGTCGCCTTCATCTACCTGGACGCCTTCGATCCTGAACAGGACAAGCTGGCCGAAATGAAGGCCCACTACGTGCGCGGCGGCCTGGGCGACTCGATCGTCAAGAAGCGCCTGGAAGTGGTGCTGCAGGAGATGCTGGCACCGATCCGCGCGCGCCGCGAAGCGCTGGCGCAGGACAAGGGCTACATCATGCAGATGCTGAAGGAAGGCACGATGCACGCGCGCGAAGTGGCCGCGCGCACCGCCGACGAAGTCAAGGCCGCCCTCGGCCTGAGCTACTTCTGAACCTGGTGACGCCGGACGCCCTGCCCTCGCAGCTTGCGCTGCTGTGGCTTGCGGCGGTGTACGGCGTCGCCAGCATCATCTGCTTCATCGCCTACGCGGCCGACAAATCGGCCGCCATCAAGGGCCGCCAGCGCACGCCGGAAAGCACGCTGCTGCTGTGGGGCCTGGCCTGCGGCTGGCCCGGCGGCCTGCTGGCGCAGCGCTGGCTGCGCCACAAGACGGTCAAGACTTCATTCCAGCTCGCCTACTGGTGCAGCGTGGCGCTGAACCTGTCCGCGCTGGCCGCCGTCTGGTGGCTGTGCACAATCTACTGAGGAGTTCGACCATGTGGCATGGCGTGATGTGCGGTTTGCTGGCGGGCGCCATGTGGGGCATGGTGTTCATCGTGCCGGAATTGCTGACGGCGTTCACGCCGCTGGAAATGGCTTGCGGGCGCTACATCGCCTACGGCCTGATCGCCGGCGCCCTGATGGCGCGCCGCCTGCCCGCGCTGCTGCGCCGCCTCGACCGCGCCGACGTGGTCGCGATGATCAAGCATGCGCTGGCCGGTAACATCGTCTATTACATGTTGCTTGCGCTGGGCGTCAAGTTCGCCGGCGTGGCGGCCACTTCGCTGATCATCGGCGTGCTGCCGATTTCGGTCACGCTGGTCGGCCAGAAGGACCACGGCTCGGTGCCGCTCAAGCAGCTGATGCTGCCGCTGCTGCTGGTGGCGGCCGGCATCGCCTGCATCAATATCGACGTCTTCACCCACGACGCGGGCAACGGCGCGCCGCTGGCCGACAAGATCCTCGGCGTGCTGTGCGCGGCCGGCGCGCTGCTGTGCTGGACCTGGTATTCGGTGGACAATGCGCGCTACCTGAAGCGCAATCCGCACTTCAGCAGCGGCGAGTGGTCGGCCTTGTACGGCCTGTCGAGCGGCTTGATCGCGCTGGCGATTGCGCTGGCGGGGCTGGCGCTGTTCCATGCCGACGTGACCGGCGCCGGCGCCGTGGCCAGCGGCCGCGATTGGACGCTGTTCTGGATCGTCAATGCGCTGCTGGCACTGGGCGCGTCGGTGATCGGCAACCACCTGTGGAATATCGCCAGCCGCAAGGTGCCGCTGACCTTGTCCGGCCAGCTGATCCTGTTCGAGACCCTGTTCGCGCTGATGTATGGCTGCATCTACAAGCAGCAGCTGCCGCGCGGGCTGGAGATCGCCGCCATGCTGCTGCTGGTGGCCGGCGTGATGTGGTCGATGCGCGTGCATGCGCTGGACGACGCCAGCGAGGCGCACGCCGGCTAGTCCTACTAGTCGGCCAGTTATTCGGGCTTGAAGCGCTCCGCCACCAGCTCGGCCATCGCGCCATCCTGCAAGCCCGCCGCCACGCCGCGCTGGTCGGCGGCGCTGCGGTTCTGGCTGACCTTCCATTTCCCCACCAGACTGTCGATCGGGATCTCGATGCCGATGATGGCTTTCATCGTCGCGGCCATGAAATCGACAGGCGCGTCGTCCACCTCCCACGGCTGCGGCAGGCCGCTTTCGTGCTTGTTGGTCAGGTGGTCCAGCAGGCGGCGCAGCCAGAACGGATCGTCCACCACCCGGCCCACGCCGCGCGCCTGCACCATCGCGTAGTTCCAGGTCGGCACCACCTTGTGCGTGGTGCGCTTGGTTTCATACCAGCTCGGACTGATGTAGGCCTCCGGCCCCTGGAACACCACCAGGCATTGCGCCCCCGCCTCCAGCTTGCGCCACAGCGGATTGGCGCGCGCCACGTGGGCGCGCAGCACGCCCAGGCCGCTACTGCCCTCGTCGGCGTACAGCAGGAAGGGGATCAGGTCGGCGGTGACGCCGTCGGCATCGACGACGATCAGCGTCGCCAGCGGATAGGCGTGTATCAGACCATGGCGGACTTCCAGGCGGTCTTCGGCAAAAGCGGGTTGCAGGTACATGGCTGGGCGGGTGGCGTGGATGACCAGGCCAGTGTAGCAGCCGCACCGCACCGCCGACAGAGCCAGCAAGGGGCGCCGCCATGGTGCCAGTGTAAGAAAGTCTGTACATTGATGACTACCTCTTACAAGCGGGCCAATCAAGCAGACGAGATGAACACACCAGGGAAGAAGACAGCGCAGGACCAACTGTACCGGGAAGCGGCGGCGACCTTCGGCCGCCATGTGGCGCGCTTCGCCGCCGGCTACGAGCGCGACCCGACCAGGCGGCAGGAGCTGCTGCAGGAGGTGCATCTGGCGCTGTGGCGCAGCTTTGCGGGCTTCGATGGACAGTGTTCGCTGCGCACCTGGGTGTACCGGGTGGCGCACAACGTCGGCGCCACGCATGTCCAGCGCAGCATGCGTTCGGTGGAGCGGCACGGCGTGGAGCTGGAGGAAGCGGAACTGCACGCCGACGAAACGGCCGACATGCAGCTGACCGACCGCCGCCTCGACCTGCAACGCGTGATGGCCCTGGTGCACGCGCTGCGGCCGCTGGACCGGCAGCTGATGCTGCTCTACCTGGAGGACCTGGACGCCGCCAGCATCGGCGAAATCACCGGCCTGTCGGCCCGCAACGTGGCGACCAAGGTGCATCGCATCAAATCACTGCTGGCCAACCGGTTCGGCGAGAGGAGCACATCATGAACGACGACGACATCAAATCGCTGTGGCAATCGCAGCCGGCTTCGGACTACGCCGGCGAGACCGGGCGCTTTCAACGTCAAGTCAAACTGCGCGACCTGCAGGAGAATATCGCGGCGCTGCTGGCGGCCCTGTTTTTCGCGGTCTACGCCTGGCTGGCGCCGGAACCGTTCATGCGCATTGGCAGCGGCTTGATCGTGCTGGCCAGTTTCAACATCCTGTACCAGCTCAGGCGCCATGCCATGCCGCCGGAAAGCCTGGCCCTGCCCGCCGTGGCTTGCCTGCGCATGGAGCTGGTGCGCCAGCGCGACCTGCTGCGCGGCCTGTGGCTGTGGTGCATGCTGCCATGCACGCCGGGCATCGCGCTGCTGCTGTGGGGGATGGCGCAGCCGGATCCGTCGCAGTTCCCGTGGCAGATGGTGGCCCTGATGGCGGTGCCGTTTATCGTGGTGATCGTCATGAACCACCTGACCGCGCGCAAGCTGCAGGCCCGGATAGCCCAATTGGACCAGGCTTAATCCAGCAAGCCGTTCTCGCTCAGCACGTCCTGGATCAGCTCCAGGCGCAGCACGGGATTTTCCTGCAGCAGCAGGCGCTGCTTCTCTTCCACGTCCAGCCGCAGCAGTTCGCACCAGCGGTTCGCCACCCAGCCGGCTTCGTCCAGCCGGTATGGCGGCGCCAGCGGCATGTTGGCGGTGGAGATCTGCTTCTTCTGCAAGGAGCGTATCAGCGAGCCCAGCGCGTTGGCGACGTCCTGCTGCTCGCTGGGAACCGGCACCACCAGGTCTTCGGCGACTTCCTCGACCTCGGCCATCCACAGGCCATGCTTGAGCTGCTCGGCGGATTTGATCTGGAAACGCGTGGTGCCGATGCAGGAGATTTGCAGCAGGCCCGGCAGCGGCGCGGTCCAGTCGAGGATGCGCGCCATGGTGCCGGCGTCGGACAGGGTTTCATGTTTGTCGGGCACGCGGGTTTCGCTGCCTTCCAGCAGCGGCACGACGCCGAATTCTTCACCCCGGGCGATGCAGCGCTTGACCAGGTCCAGGTAGCGCACTTCAAACACCTGCAACGGCAAATGCCCGTCCGGGAACAGGATGGTATTAAGCGGAAAAAGAGGAATTGATGCCATTCCGCTATCATCGCATGAAATGGCTGTGCCCGGTCTAGACAACCAGCACTAACCTTACGGCTTCCTTAAGGTCGGCGAAAAATCAGACCGCCTTTCATCACAAAAGCAACGCTGCGCAGCGCGCCGATATCCCGGGTCGGGTCGCCCTGCACCGCCACCAGGTCGGCCAGGTAGCCGGCGCGGATCTGGCCCAGCGAGGCGCCGCGGTCCAGCACCGCCGCGTTGACCACGGTGGCAGCCTGCAGCGCCTCGGTCGGCGTCATGCCCAGCCTGACCATCCATTCCAGCTCGCGCGCGTTGTCGCCATGCGCGAACACGCCGACGTCGCTGCCATTGCCGATGATGACGCCCAGCTTGCGCGCCAGCTGGAAGGCGCGCGCGGCGGCCTGCATGGACGGCGTCGGCGGCCCGCCGCGCTGGTATTTCTGGAAGTATTCGCTGGTCGCCTCGGGCGCCGTCAGGGTCGGGAAGTAGGCGACGCGGCGCTCGGCCATCAGGCGGAAGGTGGCCTCGCTGCCGCCGTAGCCGTGCTCGATGCTGTCGACGCCGGCCAGCGTGGCGCGGCGCATGCCTTCGTCCGTGCTTGCATGCGCGGAAACCTTGCGTCCCGATTCATGGGCGGCGGCCACCAGCGCATTCAGTTCCGCCTGCGAGAAGGTGGCGTGGGCGCTGCCGTCGGCGCCGGTGCGGTAGTCGGCGTAGACCTTGATCCAGTCGGCGCCGCGCGCGCCCTGCTCGCGCACCGTGCGCGTGACCTCGTCGACGCCGCTGGCTTCCTGCGCCCCCTTGGGCAGATCGACGTCGGCGCGGTAGCTGCGCGGCGACGGACCATAAGTGCCGGTGGCGACAATCGCGCGGGTGGCGATGAATAAACGCGGACCGGGAATAACACCATCCTCTATCGCTTTTTTAATCGCCACGTCGGCATATAAAGCGCCTTCGGTGCCCAGGTCGCGCAGCGTGGTAAAGCCGGCTTGTAATGTGGCGGCCGCATGGCGTCCAGCCAGCAAGGTGCGGTATTCCACCGACTCCTTCAGGACCTGGTCATCCCACGAGGTTTCGTTATAAGGATGCAGCAACAGATGCGAATGCAGATCCATTAATCCCGGGATCAGCGTGGCGCCGGGCAGGCTGATACGTTCGGCGCCGGCGGGGACATTCATTTTATCGGCGGGGCCGACGGCGGCTATCTTGCCCTGCACGATAAGCACCGACCAATGGTCATGCGCGGGGCCGTCGCCGGTCCAGACGCGGTCCGGGCTTAATAAGCTGTCGGCAGCCTGCGCGGCGGGAGTAAGGAGGGAAATTAAAGCGGAGAATAATACTGCGGCACGGCGCATCATGGATCGCGTCCCAAAAGAGAAAAGCCGGGGCCGGGGTTTATAAGAAATATAAACCCGCACACCCCGGCCTTGCAGCGAGCTTGCTGAGTAAGCTTACTTAATCAGATACTGCTCTTTGTCCTTGCCTTCCAGCCATTTAGGAGCGCGGCCGCGGCCGGTCCAGGTCTGGCCGGTTGCGTCGTCACGGTATTTGGTTGGCACCGGCGCGCGGGTCTTGACCGTCTTCACCTTGGCTACGCCGCCCAGATCCGCCACGGTCAGGCCGTATTCACGCATGATAGCCGTGACTTTCTCTTTGGCCTGCGCGATTTCATTCTTGCGGGCGCTTTCGGCCAGATTTTCCAGTTCGGCGATCTTTGCTTTGTATTCCTGGTAAGTCGTCATCGTATTTCCTTCTTATTGGCGGGTTAAATATTAAAAAAAACCACTGGTGACAATGTGTGAGAATTTATTAGCGCAATTTACCATAACTTTGCGCCGATTCTCCAGAGATATATGTGACAAATACCAATATAGCGATAAAAACGAATAATTTCCACCACTCTTGTTCAAATGAAGCGTGTATCAGACGCTTTTACGACGGCGGCGCAATACCCAGGTAGAAAGCCCCGTTATAAAGAATAGCGCAGGCAACAAACCGGCAATCACCATAAGCCAGCGGCCTATGGCGCCGCCGAATTGGCCTGAATGCAGCGGGAATAAAGACGCCAGGAAGCGGTCGCCGCCAGTGCCTGACAGCGGATTAACTGTTTCAATCACGGCGCCGCTGCGTATATCGATCAACAGGCGCAAGGTGCCGGTGCGCTGCCAGTCGTCGGCGCGGCGCAGGCGGACCTGGTACAGGCCGCGATCAGGCAAGCGTTGCAGCGCCAGCAGCACGGCGCCGTCGCTCAGGTGCTGTTCGGCGATGGCTTTGGCGTCGTTCCAGGAAATCGTGGTTTCGCCTTTTTGCACGGCCGGCATGGCGATGCTGCGGTGCTCGGCGCTGACCGCCGTCACCTGCCCCACCAGCGCGCGCGCCAGTTCCGGCAAGCCGTTGTAGAAGCCGGTGGCGGCAAGCACCAGCATCAGCACAATCGCCAGCAAACCGGCCGAGCGGTGCAGGTCGAAATGGCTGCGATAAGCGTTCTGGTGCAGATTGACGCGCAAGGCGCGCTTCCAACCCGGCGTGGAATTCGGGGTCGGCCAGGCCAGCAGCAGGCCGACGATCAGCAAGGCCACCCAGGCCAGCGCCAGCCAGCCCAGCGCGGCGCGGCCGGGTTTGCCTTGCAGCAGGCTGTTGTGCCAGCGCAGCAGGGTCGGCACCAGATGCGGGGCGTCGAAGCCGACTTCTTCGCGGTTGCGGCTGCCCAGCAAGGCGCCGCTGCACGAGTCCAGCATGGCCTCGTTGTCGGCTACGCCGGGCGACTTGAAATACAGGCCATAGCTGGCGCCGGCATGGCTGGGTAAATATACCGAGCTGACTTTCGCCTGCGGCCACACGCGCTGCAGGCTGGCGACCGCGCCGATCACATCCAGCGGCGCGACGCAGGGCACGGCGTTGTGGACCAGCTGGGGATTGAGCTCGGCGTCGATCTCGTGCTGGAACACCAGCAGGCTGCCGCTCAGGCCGGCCAGCACCAGCACCAGGCCCAGCGTCAACCCCAGCCAGCGGTGCAACCACAGCACGCCGGGACGGATGGTCTGGCGCAGGCTGCGTGGCGGTCGGTGAACTGGGTGGTGGGCGGTGGACATTGGACTCGGCATCAAAAGAGGACGCCGATTATACTAAAAGTTGATTGTGGATGCGAACAATTCTCAATTACGGCTCATTCGCACAGAGGGCGGTGCTCGACGCCATCCTTCACCACTTTGCGGATCAGGTTGGCCAAGCGGCAAGTCGCGGGGCCGGCCACTTCCGGGTTGGCGACGATCAGCGACAGCGACAGCTTGCGGCGCTGCCCCACCCGCAGCGGCAGCGGCTTGAGCAAACCTTGCTCCAGCTGGGTCCGTATCTTGTGTTCGGGCACCCAGCCGAATCCCAGGCCGTTGCACAGCATCTCCAGCCGCGTGTAAGGATTGGTGACGCTCCAGCGCTGGTTGCTGTTGAGCCAGCCGTGGTCGCGCGGGTTCAGCGTTCCGGAATCGCGCACCACGATGTGCAGGTTGCGGCCCAGGTCGTCCACTTCCAGCTCGCGGCCCAGCGTGTGCAGCGCGTGGCAGGGATGGGCCACGGCGACGAAGTCGATATCCATCAGCACATCGCCCAGGAAGCCAGGCGGGACGCGGCTGACGATGGCGATGTCGACGCGCTTTTCCAGCAGCGCGTCCTCGGAGCCGGACAGCACGGTCTCCTCCAGGTTGACGCGGGTGTGCTTGGCCCACGGCTCGAAATCGCGCAGCACCTGCACCAGCAGCTCGACCGGGAACAGGCTGTCGACCGCGATGCCGACCTGCGGCTCCCAGCCTTCGGCCAGGCTGGCGGCCAGTTGCTCCAGCAGGAAGGCGTCGCCCAGCAGCTCGCGCGCCTTGGCCAGCAAAGCCTCGCCGTTTTTCGTCAGGCGCGCGCGGCGGCCGTCGATTTCCAGCAGTTCCACGCCCAGTTGCTCCTGCAACTTGGCCACCATGTAGCTGACCGACGACTGGCTGCGGTGCAGCGCCTCGGCCGCCTGCGCATAGCCGCCGCATTCCACGATCGCCTGCAATACCTGCCACTGCTCCAGCGTGCTGCGGGGGATCTTCACTTCGATTCCATGACAAAGGTTCCGTCCCAGTCGTCGGGCGGCGGATAGTCGGCCATGTGGCCGCAGCGCTCGATGTACAGCGCGGCCACCTTGTCGTGCGGATTGAGCGCCAGCACCTCGTCGAACAGCTTGCCGGCGGCGGCCCAGTGGCGCTTGCGGTAGCTGAGCAGGCCGTTGCGGAACAGGCCCATGGCCTCGGCCAGGTTGGGGTAGCTGTCCTCGGTGTGGAAGTCCATCACCTCGTAGATCGAGACCGGCTGGGTCTTGCCCTTGACCACCACGATGTCCACTTCGCGCAGGCGGTAGGTGCCGCGCAGCGCGCGGTAGGTGAACTCGCTGATGAGGATGCGCGCGCCGTATTGCTTGCAGGCCGATTCCAGCCGCGCCGCCAGGTTCACGCCGTCGCCGATGATGGTGTAGTCCATGCGCTTCTTGGAGCCGATGTTGCCGGACACGACCTGGTCGGTGTTGAGGCCGATGCCGATCTCCACCGGCGGCTTGCCCTCGCGCGCGCGCAGCTGGTTCCAGGCGCTCAGCTCATTCATCATGGCGATGGCGGTGCGCAGCGCGCGGTCGGCGTCGTCGTCGTGGCCAACCGGAATGCCGAAGGCGGCCATGATGGCGTCGCCGATGAACTTGTCGAGCATGCCCTCTTCGCGCTGGATGCAGTCGACCATCATCGTGAAGTATTCGTTGAGCAAGGTGACCGTGCCCTGTGCGCCGAGCTGCTCGGTGATGGTGGTGAAGCTGCGGATGTCCGAGAACAGCACCGTGGCGTGCACGTTTTTACCGCCCAGCATTTCGGCGCCGTTGGCCACCATCTGGTCGGCGATGCCGGGGTCCATATAGCGCGACATGGTCGAGCGCAAGCGCTTCTCGCTGGAGATGTCTTCGAGCATCAGCATCCAGCCGATGCGCTTCTTCTCCATCGACAGCAGCGGCTGCACGCTGAAGTTGACCGACAGCGTGGCGTCGTCCAGCACCAGCTCGGCGTCCATCAAATGTTCGGCGGTCTGTTTTTCCTCGACGTGGCGCAGCTTGTCCATCACCCAGGTGTTGGCGGCGCCGAAGAACTCCGCCGCCGAGCGGCCGACGATGCCGTCCGCCGCGGTGCGCAGGATGCGCAGGCCGGCGGCGTTGCAGGTGACGATCTTCTCCTGGCCGTCCAGCGTGATGACGCAGTTCGACATCGACTCCAGCATGGCTTCGTTGTAGTTCTTGATCTGCTGGACGTCGGCGAACAGCTTGGCGTTTTCCAGCGCGATCGAGATCTGCGCGGTGAAGGCGCGCAGCCGCGATTCATCCTCGTGGGTGAACGGGCCGCCGCGTTTGTTGAGCACCTGCGTCACGCCGATGATCTTGCCGGCCTTGTTGACGATCGGTACGCATAAAATCGAGCGGGTGAAGTAGCCGGTGCGCTTGTCGAACGCCGGATTGAAGCGCAGGTCGGCGTAGGCATAGGGAATGTTGATGGTCTTGCCGGACGTGAACACGGCGCCGGCGATACCGGCCGTGTTGGGCAGGCGGATTTGCAGCGACTCCAGGCCCTGCCCCACTTCCGACCACAGCTCGCCGGTTTTCTCGTCGTTGAGGAACAGGGTCGAGCGCTCGGCGTTGAGCAGGCGCGTGGCCTCGCCCATCACTTTCTGTAGCAGCGAACCGAGCTTGATGTCGGCCGTGACCTCGGACACCACGTCGATGAATTCCATCTCCTGGCGCCGGATCTTCTTCATGCTTTCGAGGAAGCGCGCGCTTTGCAGCGCCAGCGTGCCTTGCGTGGTCAACGCTTCCAGCAACTGCAGGTCGGCGCGGGTGAACTTGCCGCGGCGCTTGTTCAGCGTCTGCGACACGCCGATGATCTCGCCCTTGAAAGTCTTGATCGGCACGCACAGGATGTTGCGGGTGACGAAGCCGGTCTGCTCGTCGATGGATCGGTTGAAGCGCGCATCGGCGTAGGCGTCGACGATGTTCACGGCCTCGCCGGTGGTGAACACGTGGCCGGCGATACCGGTGTGGTTGAGGAAGCGGATCTCGCGCTGGATATTGCCCTGTGCGACGCGCGAGAACAGTTCGCCGGTCTCGGCGTCGTTGAGGAATAGCGTGCCGCGTTCGGCATCGAGTTCCTCGGTGGTGACGTCGATCAGCGCGGTCAGGATTTCATCCAGCGTATCGTAGGCGGCCATGCGGCGCGACACTTCCAGCAGCAGCTCGACCTGGCGCAGCCGCTTGCGCTGGGCGCCGGCCACCGCCTGCGCCGAGGCTGCCTCGCTCTTGACGGGCGGCTTGGCCGGCACGCTGCGGATCGCGGGCTTCGAGGTGGACACAGGATCTCTCATGCGCGCGCCTCCAGCGTGTCGCGCAGCGCGCGGATGGTGTCGTGCAGCTGGGCGATTTCGGCGTGGCGCACGGTGTTGGCCTGTTGCAGCGCATCGATCTTTTCCTGCGTCAGCCTTTCCAGGCTGGTGCGCAGGGCGGCGACGGTTTCGCGCAATTGGCTGATCTCGCTGTGGGCGAAGGACAAGGCGTCCTGCACCGCGTGCTGGCGCTCGTTGTGGGACAGCTCCAACTCCGAGCGCAGCACGACCACGGTGCGTTGCAAATCACGCACCTCGGCCAGCGCCAGACGCAGGCTGTCGTCGTCGGGCTGGATCATCTCGGTAACTTTAGGCTTTTTCAGGGGAGGCCCGCTGCAAGAAGTACACCACAGCATCATATCATCCTGGAATCACTGCGCCTCGGAATCCTGCCTTCAAAAACGCTTTTCGATGGTGACGCGCAACTGGGTTTCGCCGCTGGCCACCGTCAGCCGGTTCTGCGTGCCGCTGGTGTCGCTGTACAGGCTTTCCGTGATGTAGTCCTGCGCCAGCAGGTTGGAAACGGCGACGCGCAGATTGTTCTGGGTGTCGATTTTCCACAACGCATACACGTCCAGGTCGCGCCGCACGCTGGTGTAGCCGCCCTGGGTGCCGCTCAGGCGGGCCAGGCCGCCGTTGCGGAAGCTGAAGCTGCTGCCGGTGCTGAGCATGCCGCTCGGACTCTTGTAGTCGACGCCCAGGGTGGCGCTGAGCGGGGTCTGCTGGTCGAGGCGGTTGTCGGGGCCGGGCACGCTTTCCACCCGCGACCAGTTGCGGCTGATGCTGGCGCGCACATCCAGCGCCGGCGCGTGCTCGATCAGCGCGCGCACCGGGAACTTGGCTTCCAGCTCGATGCCGCGGGTTTCGGCGCGGCCGTCGTTGATCGAGGTCGAGACCCAGCGCTGGTCTTCGTACAGCAAGCCCTGGTGGGTGTAGTTGTCGATGCGGCGCATCGAGGCGCTGGCGCTCAGCAGGCCGCCCTCGCCCCAGTAATGTTCGAACGAGGCGTCCAGGCCCAGCGCCAGTTCCGGCTTCAGGTGCGGATTGCCGCGGCGGTCGGGTTCGGTCGGGCTGTTGTTGGTCGAGGTGAACTTGCGCGGAATCAGACTGGACGTGGACGGCGCCTTGTAGGTGCGGGTCAGCGCCAGACGCAGCTGGTCTTTCTTGTTGGGGAACTTGAACAGCGTTTGCATCAGCGGGCTGAACACGCTGGAGCGCTGTTGCACGGAATCGAAGGTATTGCCGTCGCTGCGGGTGTCCAGGCCTTCCCAGCGCAGGCCGGTGTAGAGCGACCATTGCGGCGTCAGGTTCCATTCGTCCTGGCCGAACAGCGCCAGCCGCGTCACCTTGGCCGAGAAGCCTTCGTCGCTGTTGTCCGGCGCGAGGCCGCCCGGCAGCGCCGCTTCGCGCTGGCTGCGGGTGTCGTCGCGCTGGGTGATGCCGGCGTCCCAGCCCACCGACAAGGCGTGCTCGGTCGGCGCCTCGCCCTTGCCGTCGGCCGGCGCCGTGCCGAAGGTCAGTGGCCGCGAATACTTGCCCTGGGTGCTGAAGCCCTGCTCGCTGCTGGTCGAGATGACGGTGCGCGCCAGCGTCGCCGGCAGGCCGTTGTTGCCGCCGAACTGCAGGGAATCGGCGGTGTTGCGGTTGTCGCTGACGGCGGCCTTCAGGTCCATCTTGGCGCCCTCGCCCAGCTTGTGCACCCAGTTCAGGTCGCTGCGGCCGAAGCCGTTGTGGCTGCTGAAGGTGCTGTCGACGCGGTCGTAGTCCGGGCCTTTGCCCAGCGTGGTCTTGGTGCGGCTGTGGCTGTTGCTGACGAACTGGTTCAGGTTGACGAAGGTTTGCGAGGTCAGCGTGTCGCCGTTGTCCAGCGTCCAGTTGATGCGCGGCGACAAATTCATGCCGTCTGCGCGGCCCTGGTCGTGCCAGGTGGCGGCGCGGTCCAGGTTGGGGACGCCGGCGGCGTCCGCGCCGGTATCGAACGACGGCGTCACGCGGTTGTACATATAGCGCCAGGCGTTGCCGCCGAACGAGTAGGAGGTGCTGCCGAGCTTGTCCGACATCTGCAAGCTGACGGACGGCGAGCTGAACTTGCTGCCCTTGCCTTCGCTGAACTTGACTTCGCGCTGGGCCGCCTTGAGCGCCTTCTTCAACACGATGTTGATGGTGCCGGCGATCGATTGCGTGCTGAACTCGGCGCTGGCGGCGCGCAGCACCTCGATGCGCTCGATCACGTCGGGCGACAGGCTGTCGATGGCGAAGCCGGCCGGCGCGCGCTCGCCGTTGATCAGGATCTGGGTATAGCCGTTGCCCAGGCCGCGCATGCGGATCTCGCCGCCGCTGCGGCCGGCCGCGCCGCTGACGGTGATGCCGGGCACGCGCTTGAGCACGTCGTTGACCGAGGTGTCGCCGTATTTCTGGATTTCCTCGCTGGTGACGACGGTCTTGCTAGCGGTATCATCGCGGCGCGCGTCATAGCTGGCGGCGGCGCCCTTGATCTCCACCTTCTGCATGGGGGCGGCTTCGGCCGGCTTGGCCTGCTGCTTGACCTGCTGTTTGGCGGGTGCCTCCGGCGCTTCGGCCTCGGCATGCGCGCCGGCGGCGAAGTAAATGGACAGGACAGCGGCAGCGATCTGCGTCAGACGAAGTTGGCGAACAGGCATGATTCTTAAGGGAAAGTGGTCGGACAAGTGGCGAGCTTGCATTATGCCTTGTTTAAACCGGAATGTTCAGCATTTAACAAGACGCCCAGATTGTTTAGTACGAATTCCTAAACCCGGGGTCAGGTCCCCCATTTGAGCATGAGCTCGGCTGGCACAGTCGAGCTCATGCTCAAATGGGG
>NZ_JAQQPR010000052.1:0-23027 GCF_036688705.1 Duganella sp. S19_KUP01_CR8
GGCTGGCACAGTCGAGCTCATGCTCAAATGGGGGACCTGACCCCGGGTTCGGACGCTATAATGCGCGATCGTTTATTGTATGGATAACCTATCGTGTCTCGTCTTGCCGTCCTGCCACACTACCTGCTTCCCAAGGGAGCGTTGACCAATTTTGCCGGCCGCGTGGCTGGCGCCAAGGGCGGCAGCAAGACCACCTGGCTGATACGCTGGTTCGTCGGCAAGTACAACGTCAATATGGACGAGGCGCTTGATCCGGACATTTCCCACTACGCCAGCTTCAACGAATTCTTCACCCGCGCGCTGCGTCCCGACGCCCGCCCGATCGCCGACGCCGGCTTCATCTGCCCGATCGACGGCCGCATCAGCCAGTTCGGCGACATCAAGGAAGACCAGATCTTCCAGGCCAAGGGCCACAATTTCAGCACCACCGCGCTGGTCGGCGGCGACGCCGAGCTGGCCGCCAAGTTCCAGAACGGCAGCTTCGCCAACCTGTACCTGAGCCCGCGCGACTACCACCGCATCCACATGCCTTGCGACGGCAAGCTGACTCGCATGATCTACGTGCCGGGCGAGCTGTTCTCGGTCAGCCCGGCCGCCGCGCGCGGCATTCCCGGTCTGTTCGCCCGCAACGAGCGCGTGGTGTGCGTGTTCGACACCGCCAACGGCCCGTTCGTGATGACCCTGGTCGGCGCCACCATCGTCGGCAGCATGGCCACCGTGTGGCATGGCGTGGTCAATCCGCCGCGCATGCCGCATGTGTGCGAATGGCAGTACGACGACCAGAACATCGTGTTGAAAAAAGGCGAGGAACTGGGTCGCTTCCTGCTCGGCTCGACTGTCGTCATGCTGTTCCCCAAGGATGTGCTGAGCTTCAATCCAGCGTGGCAACCGGCCGGCGCCGTCCAGCTGGGCCAGGCGATGGCGCAACTGAAGAAGTAAGCCCTACACCCCGGCCTGCCCGCTTTCCTCGAAGGCGGCCTGCAGCATGTCGAGGAAAACCCTGGTCTTGGCCGGCATCAGCCGGCGGCCAGGGAATACCGCCCACCCGGTAACCATCGGGAACGACCACTCCGGCAGCACCCTCACCAATGTCCCCTTCTGCACATGCTCGCGTGCGATCAGCTCGGTCGAGGCGGCGATGCCCACGCCCGTGGTCGCCATACGCACCAACAGCTCCGGCGAGTTGGCCAGCAGCCGCACCGGCAACTCGCGCTCCCATTCCGTCTTGCCGCGCAATAGATTCCAGCGTATCAGCCCGTTCACCCGTGGCGGCAGGCTGAGCAGGTCGTGCTTGAACAAATCGTCGGGGTGTTCGGGCAGGCCGCGCAGCGAGGTGTAGAGCGGCGAGGCGTACAGGGCGATCTTGCTCAAGGTGACGCGGCGCGCGGCCAGCGAGGCGTCGTCCGGCAGGTTGCCCATGCGGATGGCCAGGTCGAAATTTTCCGCCACCAGGTCGACCCGGCGCGGCGACAAGTCCAGTTCCAGCGCGATGGCCGGGTACTGGTTCATGAAGCGCGTCATCATCGCGCTCATCGCCACGTTGGCGAAGTCGGCCGGCATCGAGATCCGCAGCAGACCGCTGGGCGCGCCCTGCCGGTGCTGCGCCAGGGCGCCGGCCTGTTCGGTTTCATCGGCCACGCGGCGCGCGTGCTCCAGCAGGCTGGCGCCGAATTCGGTCAGCACCAGCTTACGCGTGGTGCGCTGGAGCAGGCGCTCGCCCAGATGCGCCTCCAGCAGCGAAATCCGGCGCGACACTGTCGATTTCGGCAGCTGCACCCGCTGCGCCGCCAGGCTGAAGCTGCCGCATTCGACGATGCGGGCAAATAACAGCAGGTCGCCAGGGTCGATTTCCACGCATTTACTCCTTAATTGTTCCATCAGTGGATTAATGTTATCCATTTTAGCGGCTTCCGGAACGAATATGAAACGATTAAAGTAACTACATCGCAGCACAAACCAGACAACAGGAGCAAAACCATGAACATCTTGCAAATCAACTCCAGCGCCCGCAGCACCGGTTCCGAATCCACCCGCCTGGCCGACGCCATCGTCGCCAAGGTCCGCGCCACCAATCCAGCCGCAACGCTGCTGCGCCGCGACCTGGCAGCCGATCCGCATCCGGTGATCGACGAGCCGACCCTGCAAGCCCTGTTCACCCCGGCCGACCAGCGTACCGAAGCCCAGGCCGCCCGCGTGGCGCTGGACGATGCGCTGATCGCCCAGGTGCAAGCTGCCGACGTGATCGTCATCGGTGCACCGACCTACAACTTCGGCATCACCGCGCAGCTGAAAAGCTGGTTCGACGCGATTGCCCGCGCCGGTGTGACCTTCAAGTACGGCCCAACCGGCCCGGTCGGCCTGCTGTCCGGCAAAAAAGTGTACGTGGCGCTGTCGCGTGGCGGCGTGCACCGTGATGGTCCTAGCGACACGCAGCTGGCGCACATCAAGATGTTCCTGAACTTCGTGGGCCTGAGCGATGTTCAATATGTCTTCGCCGAAGGCTTGGGCATGGGTCCTGAAGCGGTGGCCAAGGCACAAGCCCAGGCAGAAGCAGAGATCAACGCAGTACTGGTGTAAAGCAACTCAACAAACCAAGGAGCTAGTCATGACCGATCAAGTAAACACCCCTCGCAGCGTAGAGCGCGTTATCAGCGGCCAGGCCGTGATGGACGGCGCAGGCGTCAAGATCAATCGCGTCCTGACTCAGCCCTTGCAGCGCCGACTGGATCCGTTTCTGATGCTGGATAATTTCGGCAGCGACCAGGCCAACGACTACATCGCCGGCTTCCCCAGCCATCCGCACCGCGGCTTTGAAACCGTGACCTACATGCTGGAAGGCCGCATGCGTCACAAGGACAGCGCCGGCAACGAAGGCTTGCTGACCAACGGCGGCGTGCAATGGATGACTGCGGGTCGCGGCGTGATCCACTCGGAAATGCCGGAGCAGGAAGAAGGCGTGATGGAAGGCTTCCAGCTGTGGCTGAACTTGCCTGCCAAGGACAAGATGCGGGCGCCGTGGTATCGCGATTTCAACGGCGCCGACGTGCCGGCCTTTACCACGGCCGATGGCGTGGCGGTCAAAGTCATCGCCGGCAGCAGCCACGGCGTGGCCGGTGCGGTGCAGCGTGAGGTGACGGAGCCGATTTATCTCGACATCCATGTGCCTGCCGGCGCCAGCTTCAGCCAGGCGCTGCCGGAAGGTCACAACGCTTTCATCTTCACCTATCGCGGTGAGGTGAGTGTCGGCGACAAGGCGGTGGCGTCGGGCCGGATGGCGATCCTGGCGAACACCGCAGGCGCCGATGGTGTGACGGTGCATGCGGCCGAAGACAGCCGCCTGATCCTGGTGGCCGGCCAGCCGCTGAACGAGCCGATCGCGCAGTACGGCCCGTTCGTGATGAACACGCAGGCCGAGATCTTCGCCGCCGTTGAAGATTTCCGCGCCGGCAAGCTGGGCGAGGAAGCCCACGCTTAACAGTAGCAACAGCCGCCGGACAGATATGCTGCCCGGCGGCTGCCTTATTTCAACATCGATACGTTAGCTTTCCTTGCGCTTGTCGCGCACGACAAGCAGGCCCCGCATCAAGCGCCTCAACCCTGCATCCTTCTCACGTTTCTCGCGTTTATCTCGATCTGCAAGCAGTTGGCGCACCTGGCGTCGGAGTTGAAAGTTGTCGACGGCGTAGGCCACCAAGACGAAAGCCATAAACATGCCTGTCATCGGCTCCCCTCCAAAGTGCCAGGAGGCCCATGCCAACCAGGCACAAATTACCCCAACAACGAGTAAGGCGAGACGGTCTAGCATTATCGGCTCCAGGCATGTTTATAGTGCTTGCGTGATTTTACGCCTTGCTGGTATATGCCAGGCCACCGTATCAAGACCGAGGGCAGCCAGGGTTCATGAAGATGATTGCGCTGCGCGCTTAACAGCACGTCCGCCATAGAGTTGCCACCCGCGAGCGAGCGCCCCGTCGCGACCGCAATGCTGCCGATCACCGCTCCGGCATAGTACGGGGCCCGCAACGTCCCCAAATAAATCAGTTTTTCCAGGCCTGTACCCGCACCAATTAACTCCGCGACCGTGACGTTTCTGCCAAACTGCTTGATCGCCGCGAGTATGACGGTCGCAGTCTGAATCGCAGCGCCGTTGCTGGCAAATAAAGTTTCAGGACAGTCCAAACCTAGACCGTCCATGTTTTCTTTGAAGTACTTGTAAAAGTCGGATGACATGATGTTCTCCTAGGCGGCAGGCTTGTCCTGGCGGTCATGGAAGCATACGTTTCTCAATCGGGAAGCGGTTGATACGCATCAGGTCCGGTAGAGTGCGTCGACTCAGGATAAAATGCCGGCATGATGCCCACTATCCTCAAATGGCTGCGTTACTTGAGCCACGTTCTCGGCTTTGAGACGGCCGACTCCTTCCCTCCCGGCCATCCGTATGAACGGACACGCTGGAACGGCGCCTATTTCGATATCGCCTCCGACGTCAAGCCGGATCAAATCGAGAGCCGCCTGTGCGAGGCGATCGGCAATACGCCGCTGGTGTTCGGCTACATCACCAACCCGACGCCGCGCATGCAGCGCGCGCTGCTGGCGATGCTGGAAGAACGCATGCGCAACAACCGCGGCCGCGCCAGCGAACTGGCGGCGCTGCTGGTGGCCGCCTACGACAGCCCGCACATCACCGAAGTGGTCCCTGGCCTGCGCGCCGCCATCGCCGCCACCCGCCACGAGGATATGAGCGAACGCGCGCGCAGCGTTATGGTCTTCCTGGGTTCGATGCAGTCGCCGTTCGATGTGATCGAGCTGAATTAAAGGAAGCTCGCTCAGCTCAGGCATATGCACATGGGGTGCGCCGCCCGGCTTCTTGTAGCAAAACCCCAATTTTCTCTTCGATTTCCCCCTATTTTTTCAAGCATTGGGCTATTTCCGAATCTGCCGGCCTAAATTGGGAAAAATCGAAAAAATAGGGTATTCGCCACAACCACCGTACCGCCCCTACCCGGCTCAGCGGGAACGACGTAGTTTTCCGGTATCAACTGCGCATTCTCATCATTGCCGTCACCGATTCACATCGACCGCAGCCACTAGCCCACGTAAGTCGCCGCCGCGCAATTACGTAAAGCGCCGCCACTCGCTCTCACGCAACACAGCCACGTAGAGCGTATTCAAGGCAGTGAGATTTCGCGTATTTTTCGAATGAGCAAGATGTTATCCTCCAAGGGCACAGGCCGAGTTCGGCCAAAAGCAGACTCACCGACTATCTGAAATTTTTAAGGCTTTGATGAAATTTTATCGGACGATTTTTTTGTTGATGCTATCTCTCCTCGGTTGTACAGCAGCAGCTTCGCCCGAGTCTGATTTTTGGTCGTGGTTCCAGCAGAATGAGGGAGATATTTTTAACTTTGAAAATAATCAGGAAATTGTGTTCGATAAGCTTGCAGCACGAATGCAAAAAATCAATCCATCATTGACGTTCGAATTTGGCCCGAAGAAAGATGGCATCCGAGAGTTTGTCATTAGTGCTGATGGTATTAAAGACGCGTTTCCTAGTGTGGAGAAACTTTATGCCGCAGCACCCCAGTTGAAAAAGTGGAGATTCATAAAATTCCGGCCACGTAGAGAACCGTTTGATATCAAGTACCAAGGGATATCTGTTCAAGCAGCATCAGTTACTGTATCCATTGCAAGGGATGGGGCAAAGGCGGCCATTACTGTACTAATTCCAGGATATACGGAATCAAAACGTGACAGCTACACTGGCATTGCGTACCTTATCTTGGACCAAGCGCTGGGCGAGTACGACGTCGAAACCCGCGTCGGAGCGATTGATGTTGTCGCACCTTCGGCACGATATGGGCAAGTGCGTACCTTGATGGACTTGCCGGAGGCGTTTGATGAGTTGCTTAGTCGTTGAGCAGCTGGAAGGCTCGATGCGGCCAGGAACAGACGGAGTAGTAAGAGATAGAGATGATGTACCACTCGCTAAAAATGGAACCATTGACTGCTTTTTTACTGACGGCGCTAGTAGCGTTGGGATATGTTTGCTTGATTTTCCCGCTGGTGGGACAGCTGGACGTGCCGCAGACATTGGGCCATGTCATGAGTGTTTGGTTTCCTTGCTTACTCTCCGCGCTGGTCTATGTATTGCTGACTGCCCGCGCATCGACGGCGAAGCTGAAGTCATATTCGCGCACGCTTGCAGTTGCCGTTCTTGCCCCTGCCGCTGCGTGGGCGGTTTATTTTTTTGTCGGTTTTGTTCTCTTAGGTTGGCAGATGTGATTGCGACCGAGTACGGCCAGAAGCCGTCGTTCGGTGCCCTCCCGATAGCGGTCGATACCTAGTGCGTACACTGTCCGCTCGGGATCAAGTCCGCCTGTCGCTAGGGCCTGCATCAAAAGCCTTCCCAGTCACCCCTGCTGGCGGCGACCACGCGCCCCTTATGAGGGGCGGCAGCCACGACCGACACTTCGCGCCGCGTTGACATACGCAGCGGCGCCACGTTGGCGCGAGTCGGTCGCTGCGCCATGGCCAGGTCGTGAATCTTAAACACGCTCACTGCTTCCGCCAGTTGGCTGGCCTGCTCTTGCAGAGCGGCCGCGGCTGCGGCCGCCTCTTCCACCAGCGCCGCGTTTTGCTGGGTTACCGTGTCCATTTCCGTCACGGCCTGGTTGATCTGCTCGATGCCGGCTTCTTGCTCGCGGCTGGCAGTAGTGATTTCTCCCATTATGTCGGTAACGCGCTGGACGCTAGCCACAATCTCCTGCATCGTACTGCCGGCATCGCCAACCAACTTGGAACCGAAGTCGATTTTTTCCACAGAGTCACCAATCAGCACCTTGATTTCCTTTGCTGCTGCGGCACTGCGCTGGGCTAGGTTGCGCACTTCAGACGCGACAACCGCAAAGCCACGGCCCTGTTCGCCGGCGCGCGCCGCTTCCACGGCAGCGTTGAGCGCCAGAATATTGGTCTGGAATGCGATGCCATCGATTACGCTGATAATGTCGACTATCTTGCGCGAGGACTCGTTTATGGCTCCCATCGTGACCACCACTTGGGATACTACCGCGCCGCCCTTGATTGCCACCTGCGACGCCGATTTCGCAAGCGTGTTGGCTTGGCGCGCATTTTCGCCGTTCTGCTTGACGGTGGAAGTCATCTCTTCCATTGAGGATGCGGTCTCTTCCAGCGAGCTAGCTTGCTGCTCGGTGCGCGAAGACAGGTCAAGGTTGCCGATAGCGATCTGGCGCGAGCCCGACGCCATAGACTCGGTACCGTTGCGTACCTGGCTTACAATCTTCAGCAGACTGTCGTTCATTTCTTTGAGCGCCTGCATTAGCTGACCGGTCTCGTCCTGCGCTTCGACCGAAATGTCGCTGGTCAGGTCGCCGTCGGCGACCCGGCGCGCCACTCCGACTGCCTCGAGCAGCGGTGTTGTGATGCTTCGGGTGGCGAAGTAGGTCACCAGGATACTGATGACCAGCGCAGCAAGCGACAGTGCCAACACTTTCACTTTGGCCCCCTTGACATCGGCTTCGGCCTCATGCGCCGATGAGGTCATCAGTCTGTTTTGCAGTTCGATCAACTTGTCAAGCTCACCCATGTACACGCGTTGGGTGGGACGCAGTTCGCTCAACAGCAGCGCGACAGCCTCGTCGCGCTTGCCGTCCTTGGCCAGCGCAATGAATGACCCGCGCCCAGTCAGGAAACGCGCGCGCACCTCGGCGATCTTCGCCATGAGAGCCAGGCCTTCGGGCGAGGTGACGGTCTTGTTCAGGCCATCGATGGCCTTGGTGATCACACGCGCGCTCTCCTCCATATTCTCATACTCGGATTTAAGGTCCTCGGCCTTGCCCATGATGAGCACGTTGCGCAAATTACGGGCCACTTCGTTCAGTTCATCCTTGATGGTATGGGCAAGCACGGTTTTTGGATAACGATCCTCGTTGGTAAGGTTGATGCCTTCGTCAAGGTCGATAATCTGGCGGTAGGACAAAGTTGCCAGCGCCAGCAGCAGGGCCATGACAATTGAAAAACTCAGACCAAGGCGTTGGCCGATTTTCAGGGAAGAGAGATTCATGATGTAGTCCAGTCAAATTGGATTTACGCTGCGAGGGGAGGCGGCAATATCAGTTCGCTTACAGCAGGCGCTCGATGTCGAGTAGAAGGGGAGCTCGAATCGGGGTTCTCTTCCAGCACTGCTTCACGTGCGGGAAGTCGCTGCGCGGTCATGTGCTTCCTTGTCGCGGCAACAAACCTGAAACGTGCTCAGCCAAGGAGCCGATTGATGAAAATCGTCAGAGGGAGGCTATTT
Organism: Duganella sp. S19_KUP01_CR8; assembly: GCF_036688705.1. Lineage (NCBI taxonomy): Bacteria > Pseudomonadati > Pseudomonadota > Betaproteobacteria > Burkholderiales > Oxalobacteraceae > Duganella > Duganella sp. S19_KUP01_CR8. The sequence goes on from NZ_JAQQPR010000052.1 coordinate 8,315, forward strand.
GCAAGGCAATTAAGGTTGACTGCAAAGCGTAGCGGGCTTGTCGATTGGACGGGGATATGTGTGGGCGAGGAACAATCTTGCCGACGAGTGAAACTAGGATACTCGCTTTCCTAAAAGAGGCACGTTAGTTTGCGTCCTTGCTCACAAGCGACAACATTTTTACTCCGGTACGACGAAATAACGCGAATTGGTGGTCGCTGTGATGCGAATACTCAATCAACATAAGCGACGGCGCCAGCCGGCGCGACCGGCCGGGCGAAGTTGCCCGGCACGTAGCGGTCGCGCAGCTTCATGAACGGCGTCTCCACCAGCAGATGCAGCAGCCAGCCGGCCAGCAGGCTGGCCGCGCTCATCAACACGATGGCCTGCCAGCTGTTCGGTCCCCACCCCTCGACCTGGAGCGGCGCGCGCAGCAGCACGCACAGCGTCTTGTGCGTCAAGTAGATCGCATACGACCACAGCGCGATGCTGGCCGCGCCCGGCACCCGCAGCCTTTGCAGCAGCGAGCCAGGGCTCAAGGCCGCAATCAGCAGCAGCGTAAAACTCAAACCCAGCATTGGATAACCGATCACCGTCATCGGATAGCTGTAATGGTCTTCGAGGAACAGCGACCAGGTCAGCGCCAGCGACGCCGCGCCGGCCGCCAAGGCCCAGTTACCGCGCGAAGTTAGCCGCGCCCATGCACCGGCGTGATGGTTTTTCAGCAGCGCCAGCGCAACACCGGCCACCAGCTCATCGAAGCGGCACCACGACGAGTAATAGATCAGGGTGTAGTACTGAAAACCGCCCTGCTCCTCCGGCCCAACATGCTGGGTCCACAGATGGCTGCGGATCGCCATGCCGGCCAGCAGCGTGCCGATCACCGCCAACCAGGCCAGCAGCAGCGGCTTGCGGCAGGCCGCGATCGCCAGCGCCACGGCCGGCAGCAGGAAATAAAACTGCTCCTCGACACACAACGACCACGCGTGCGAAAACGCCGTGCCCGGCGTCAACTGGATATTCTGGGTAAAAGTGAGGAACTTCCACAGCGGCGGCAGCACGCTGGTGCCCCGGAACGCCGGCCACAAGGAGTACAGCGCCAGCACGAAGTAAAAATTCGGCAAGGTGCGCAGCAGGCGGCGCGCATAAAAACGCGCCAGCGAGAAGCGCTCGGCCCCGTCGGACTGCCGCGAACGACGCATGCCGCCCAGGATCTGGTTGCCTATCAAATAACCACTAAGCGCGAAAAACAGGTCGACACCGGTCCAGCCGACCTCGCCGAACCAGCCAAAGGTCGGGCTACCGCTGACAAACAGCATGTAATGGTTGGCAAACACCAGCACAATGGCCAGCGCGCGCAAGGTATCGAGGCCGGAATTACGGCCCTGCAAAGATGGATTCATGCCCGCATGATAACAAATCAGGGCGAAATCACCATATTGAGGACCTTGTCCGCCACGCTCAACACCGCCGTGCTGCCGGCCGCGATCGCGAAATTGTGGCTGTGGCCGGAGTAGTAATCGATGGTGCCGAGCCGGATGCTGTCGATCGCCGCGCTGACGCCATTGCTGATGGTATAGGCCGACAGCAGCATGTCCGGCGCCGTCACGAATTTCAACACCACATCCTGCCCCGTATTGTTAAGAAAAATCGTCTTGGCCGGCTTGACCGTCTTCAGCGTGACGGCTTCGGTGAACTGTATCGTCTGCATCACAGCACCCTGAACAGGCCTGCCGGATAGCCGTCGTTGGTGCGCGTCAGTTCGACGCTGATGTGTTTGCCGTCATCGACCGGCAGGCTGGCGGCCGCCAGTTGCTTGAGGTTGAAGCCGACATAATCGCGCGAACCATGGTATTCCGGCGACGGCGACAACCAGCTCAGCGCCGCCAGCCCCCGGAGCAACATCTCCTCGCAGCAGGCGCCGGAACCGTAGACGCCAACCTGATATTTGGGCTCGCCCGGCCCGGCCGCGCGAAAAGCCTGGTTGACGCCATCGAAATACGCGCTGACCGGGCCGGCGATGGCCTCCATCGAGGGATTGAAGTCCACCGCAAAGTAAATCGCAGAACCGGACGGCTGCGTGATGACCGACTGCGCCATCAAATAGGCGGCAGCGCCGTCGGCGCAACCTTGGGCGCGGCTGAAATAATTCAGGTGGTCGCCGCCGGCCTGCCACAGCGCGCCGATCTGGATGCTGGCGTCGGTCAGCGAACGGGCCTCGGCCAGCGACAGGCTCTTGCCCGCCTGGTGGCTGTAATAACGGATCGCGAAATCGATCCCTTGTTGCTTGATGGCAATTGCGTGCTGCGTCAGTTCAAATGGCGCTTTCAGGCCAGTCAAAACAATCATGGCATCTCCGGTAGATGGGGGGTGTGGTTTCCCCGTGTTAATGTTAGTATTTGCAAAAGATGTAGATATGAAACAACTGTAATCATTCGGTCCAAATTTGGCCTTCCGGAAACCTTCCGAAGTGCAAGCCATTGATTGCAAAGCACTTATTACTGAACAAAGAAGGTCCGCGTGAACCACAAAAGCTTTCGTTTCGGGCAGTGGCGGGTCGATCCCGCCACCAATACACTCAGTTGCGGCGACCTCAACCGCCAGCTGGAACCGCGCGCCATGGATGTTTTATTGCATTTATGCAAACATCCACATGTGGTGGTCTCCGCCGAAACCTTGCTTGACGCGTGCTGGGGCGACGTCTCGCCCAGCGACAACGCGATCCACAAAATCATCACCCAGCTGCGCCGGGCGCTGGACGATTCGGCGGTCGAGCCGCGCTATATTGAAACCATCCGCAAACGCGGCTATCGCCTGCTGGCCGAACTGAGCTACGACGATGACGTCAGCAACGGAAGCTGGCTGCACGCCTCGCCGTTCCGCGGCCTGGAGGCGTTCGAGGAACAGCACGCCGCGATCTTCTTCGGCCGCAAGCTCGGCGTCGATCAGCTGGTGCAAGTGGTGGTCAGCCAGGTGCAGGCCGCCTGCGCGATGGTGCTGGTGCTGGGGCCGTCCGGCGCCGGCAAGACCTCGCTGGTGCAGGCCGGCCTGATCCCGGCCCTGAAAGCGGGCGCCGCGCCGGCCGAGTCCGGCCTGGCGATCGCCAGCCATCTGCAACTGGACTGCGCCGACATGGGCCAGGCCGGCCTGCTCGACACGCTGGCCAGCGTGCTGCTCGATGCCGAATTGGACGACCGCCTGCTGTTTGAAAACACCAGTGCCGTGGCCTTGGCCCAGCGTCTGGCGCAGGACCTGCCGGGCCTGATCGCCCAGTTGCAAGCGCAACTGCCGGCGATCCGGCTGATGCTGTTCATCGACCGTTTCGAAGCCATCTTCCGGCTGCCGCATATCGGCGAGCAGGAACGGGCCGTGTTCATCCACGTGCTCGACCAGCTGGCGCGTTCCGGCTGCATCTTATTAGTGCTGGCCTGCCGCAACGACTTCTACCCTCACCTGACGGCCTACCCGGCGCTGATGAGCATGAAGCTGCGCGGCGGCCACTTCGACCTGGCGCCGCCCGGCGCGGCCGACATCGCCCAGATCATCCGCCATCCGGTGCAGGTGGCGCAGCTGCGCTACACGGTCGACGCCGCCACCGGGGAATCACTGGACCAGGTGCTGATCGACGCCGCCAAGGCAGGCCCGGACACACTGCCGCTGCTGCAATACTGTCTGCAAGAGCTGTATCGCCTGCGCAGTCCCGACGGCGAGCTGAGCCACGCCAGCTTCCATGCGCTGGGCGGGCTGGAAGGCGCAATCGGCGCGCGCGCGGAGCAAGTCATCTCGGCGCTGGGCAGCGCGCAGATCGCCGCGCTGCCGCATGTGCTGTCGCAACTGGTGCTGGTGGCCGAGGACGAATCGACCGTCACCTCGCGCCGCGTGCCGTGGTCGGCGCTGCGCAACGAGGCCGATCATGCTCTGGTGCAGGCTCTGGTCGATGCCCACCTGTTTGTCAGCGATCTGCACGGCGGCGCGCCGGCGTTCGGCATCGCGCACGAAGCGCTGCTGCGGCGCTGGCCGCGCGTGGTGGCGTGGATCGAGGAACATCGCCAGGCCTTGCAGGTGCGCAGCCGCATCAGCGCGCAAGCCAAGCGCTGGCAGGACAGCGGCCGCAAGCTCGATATGCTGCTGCCGTCCGGCACCCAGGCGAATCAGGCGCGCCAGTTGCTCAGGACTAGCGGTTTCAGCTTCACGCCGCAGGAGCAGGCCTTTGTCCAGGCCTCGCTGCAAGGCGTACGACGCGGCGAACGGCTGCGGCTGACGATCACCATCGTCATGGCCGGCCTGACGCTGCTGGCCGGCGGCCTGTTCCTGATGGCGCGCTCGGCGCAGCAGGCGGCCGAGCAGCATCGCACCGAGGCCGAGGAGTTGATGGGCTACATGCTGGGCGACTTCGTCGACAAACTGCGCCCGCTGGGCAAGCTGGACCTGCTCGACAGCGTCAGCAACCGCGCGTTGAAATACCTCTCCGATCCGGAGCGCAGCGACGATGGCGATGCCGCGTTGGCCCAACGTGCCAAGTCGCTGCAAGTGCTGTCCGAGGTCAAGATTTCACGCGGCGATCCCGCCGCCGCCAACATCGCGCTGCTGGCGGGACGTGACATCCTTCGCCAACAACTGAAATCCAAACCGAACGACCTGGCGCTGCTCAAAAGCGCTGGCGAAAACGCCTACTGGCTGGGGCAGATTCAGCTTGATCAGAAAGCATGGGACAAGTCGCAGGAATACTTTGAGCAATACCGTGCCTACGCCGACCTTCAGGCCGCGGTTGCACCGACTTCGGCGGATGCCTGGATAGAGCAGTCCTATGCCCATAACAACCTTGGCACCGTCGCGTTGCGGCGCGGCGACGCGCAGCACGCCGCCGATGAATTTGCGCTGTCCGCCGATTTGAAACAACGTGCCTACGCTCAAGCGCCAAAAAATAAGCGTCTCGCAGCTGATCTTGCCGATACCCTGTCGTGGCAGGCTCGTGCCCAGATGCAATTGGGCCAGTTGGCCTTGGCCGAAACATTGGGAGCTCGCGAGCTCGCGCTACTGCAAACACTGCACGACACCCATCCGGCCGATACCTTGTGGGTCAACCGGCTGTCCTCGGCCTGGTCGCATCAGGCCGACCTCCGGCAGGCACGCGGCGATCTCGCCGCCAGCCACGAGGCCATGCAGCAGGCCTACACGCTGCTACAAACCATCGTGGAGAAGGATGCCAGCAACCGAAATTGGCAGCGAAATTTATACATCGCTGAGTTCGGCCTCATCGAAACGGAAAACGAAGACCAGAAACCGGCGTCGAAACTTGCGCGGCTGGATAAGCTGGAACAGAATTTTTCGGAACTGATACGCCTGGAACCCAAAAAACTGAATCTTCAAGTAGTGCAAGCCAAGGTGCGGCGACTCAAAGCGGCGATTCAATTCCGTGAGCACCGGCACGCAGACGCCAGCGCAAACCTGGCACTCGCTGTCGAGAAACTGGAGCAGCTCAACACAGCCACGCCAACGGACCAAGTGATACGCACTGGCTTGATTGAAGCGCTACTGCTGGATGCGGAGCTGAACGCGCAACAGAATGCCGACATGGCGCGTGGCCGCTGCGAAGCCGTGCGGACATTGCTGCGGCCGCTCATCAAGGACAGCGCCGATTTTCGCACGCTGGCGCCATGGGTCAAAGCGCACGCCTGCCTTGGACAGCACGAACAAGCGACATCTGTGCGCAAACAACTTGAGGTGATGTCGTATCGTGATCCAGCCTACCTGCAATACCTTTCCACCCACCCACTGAAGAAAGCAAGTTCATGAGCAAATTCATCGCATGCACACCATTTATCAACATTCTGGTAAAGGTACGGCCGGGTGTCAAACCAGGCACCTACAAGGTCGAAACCATGCCGGCCGTTCTGCGCGTTTCCCAGCCTGACACGGTCATCAACTACCAGATTTTCGACAGTGGCACTGAAAATATCGTCTTCACCGGCATGACCGTATTACCAGAAGATAACAATCAATTTAGCGAGGAGAGCATTAGCGTCAGCGGTAAACAGTTGACCTTCAGTGATGCAAACACCGCCCCAATGACACTGAACATCATTCTCAACTTCAAGAATGACGAGGGTGTGCAGTTCATGCACGATCCACAAGTCGAGAACGAACCGGAAGGCTAAGTCCATCCAGTCCGATGTCGCAGCGACGGGCATCGGACCAGGTATAAACTGTTTATTCCAATGACTCTGATGGAGCGGGCATGATCGCCACCGACGCCCTGCAATTCAAATCCGTGCAGTACAGCGGCCAACAAGCCGGCACGCGGCTGATCGTCACCGGCGCCGTGCATGGCAACGAGACCTGCGGCACCCAGGCCATCACGCGCGTGATGCAGCAACTGGACAGCGGCGCGCTGACGATACGCAAGGGCAGCGTCACCTTCGTGCCGGTCGCCAATCCGCTGGCCTATGCCAAGGGCGAACGCTCCGGCGAGCGCAACCTGAACCGCAACCTGTTCCCCAATCCGAACCCGCAAGACTTCGAAGACCGCGTGGCCAACTGGCTGTGTCCGCTGTTGGCGCAGCATGAGGTGCTGCTGGACCTGCACTCGTTCAACGCCGCCAGCGAGCCCTTCGCCATGGTCGGGCCGCGCAACAACGACGGTCCGCTGGAGCCGTTCAAGCACGAGCAGCAGGAGCGCGCGATGGCGCGCCGGCTGGGCGTGCGGAGATTTGTCGATGGCTGGCTGCGCACCTACGGCGCCGGCGTGCAGCGCCGCCTGCGCGACGACAGCCAGCTGGAAACCGTGCTGCGCTACGGCATGGGCACCACCGAATACATGCGCAGCACCGGCGGCTACGCGCTGACGCTCGAATGCGGCCAGCACGCCGATCCGCAAGCGCCCGAGGTCGGCTACCGCGCCATCGTCAACACCCTCGCCTTCCTCGGCCTGATCGATGCGCCGTCGCCGCAGCCGATCGCCGACGAGGCGATGGAGGCGCTCAGCATGGTCGCGGTCTACGACAAGCAGCACGCCGGCGACAGCTTCAGCCGCGCCTGGTCCAGCTTCGATCCGGTGCGACAAGGCGAGCTGATCGGCACGCGCGCCGATGGCACGCCGGTGCTGGCCGAGTTCGACGGCCGCATCCTGTTCCCCGACGCCGCTGCCGGCGCCAACAGCGAATGGTATTACCTCACGCGGGCCAACCCCGGCTTCTGATCAGACGGTCGACAGTTTCAGGCCGACGATGCCGCCGATGATCATGGCGATGCAGCCCACGCGCAGCGCGCTGGCCGGCTCGTTGAGCACGACGATGCCGAAGATGACGGTGCCGACGGTGCCGATGCCGGTCCAGATCGCGTAGGCGGTGCCCAGCGGCAGCGTGCGCAGCGCCAGGCCCAGCAAGGCGACGCTGCCGGCCATCGCGCCCAGCGTCAAGACCGTCGGCAGCGGTTTGCTGAAGCCGTCGGTGTATTTGAGTCCGACCGCCCACGCCACTTCCAGCAGGCCGGCCAGGATGAGAATTATCCAGGTCATCGAGTGTCTCCAAAAATTGCCGAAACTATATCAGCTGCGGCAAATCTCTGCTGGCGGCTTCCCGCCGCGCCCGCCACAGGCCATAATGCTTCATCAATAACAAGGAGGAGCATCCATGCAATTACTGGCACAGATCGTCACCGGCCTGGTGGCGCTGATACATGTCTACATCGTGCTGTTGGAAACGGTGCTGTTCCAATCGCGCGGCCGCCGCGTGTTCGGGCTGACGCAGGAAAAGGCCGACATCGTCCAGCCGGCCATGTCCAACCAGGGTTGCTACAACGGCTTCCTGGTGGCGGCGCTGGTGGTCGGCTTTATGCATCCGAATCCGGCCATCGCTTCGGCCTTCACGGTGTTCGGCCTGGCTTGCGTGGCGGTGGCCGGCGTGTGGGGCGGCGTCACGGTCAAGCGTTCGATCCTGCTGATCCAGACCCTGCCGGCCGTCGTTGCGCTGGCACTGCACTTCGCCTGACCACCACGTCATTCCCGCGCAGGCGGGAATCTATGCAGAGTTTGCTGGAGACGCGTCGTATGGATTCCCGCCTACGCGGGAATGACGGCTCCGCTGCTTGTGGCTTTGGTCGCGTTCAGGCTCGGCAAGGTGATGGTCTCGATCACCACCGGCGCCGGTTCGGCGGCCGGCTTGGCGCCGCTGCCGCGCAGGGCCAGCAACCAGCCGATGCCGTCGAACCAGAACGGCGCGCCCAGCGATGAGGCGAAGGCTGTGATGATCCAGCCCATCAGCGCGAACGCCAGCGCCGCCATGAAGGCGCCCACGCCTTTACCGCCGGCGGCGTCAAACCGCGGCGATGGCCAGCCTATCGGCAGCGCCTGCACCGCTTGCCAGTCTTTTTTCGCTTCGACCACCTGACTCATCGGCGTGGCAGCCGGCGTGCCGGCCGGCGCGGCCGCGACCGGCTTCATGCGGCCGGCGGCCATGGCGTCGGCGCCCTGCTGCGCCAGCGTCGCCGCCGCAGCGTTGTCGCTCCACAGACGCTGGCTCAGTTGCAGCGCATCGATATTCATCGCGCCCGCATAGAACAGGCCGACGCAAAACAGCACCAGCTGCGAGCGCCGCTTGTACCAACCGGTGATGCGGTCCATCACTGTGTCGTACCAGATGCGCACGGCGCTTTCCAGCGCGGCCAGGTCGTCCGGGCCTTCGCCCATCAGCGCCAGCAGCGTGCGGCTCAGGCCTTCGTTGCCTACGTTGGCCAGCAACTGCGCCGCCGTTTGTCCCTTGCCGTACTTGGCCGTCAAGGTCGACACAAACGCCCGCGCGAAGATCGCCGACGGGATGTAGGACGGCATGCGGCCCTGCTGCGCCAGTCCGGTGATCAGTGGATGGGTCATGACGGCGGCCGACAGCGAATGCGGTCCCAGCTTGGCCAGGTTGAAGCCGTCGTCCATGCGCAGGAAGCGCTTGATCGACGGGATGATGCCGCGCAGGCGCGGCTTGCCGGCCGGCTCGTGCAGCATGGTCAGCACGCCGTCGAGCAGCACCTTGGCGCGGGTCTGGAACAGCGAGGCGATCGCTTCGCGCGTGGCGCTGCACAGCAGGCTCACGGCCAGGAAAGTGTAGGACAGCCCGATGGCCACATCCAGGTAATGACTCGACATACGGCCCTCATTAAACTTCGAACAATGTTCCCATAACATAAATGATTTTTTGGCCGCCAGCACGTTTTTCTTTTATATCGTAAGATCACGATATTGAAATCGGAAAAAGACGATCCATATATCGTTACATGCAAATGGACATAGACGCTATCCACAAAGCCCTTGCCAACCCGATGCGGCGCCAGATCCTGGCGTGGCTGAAGGAGCCCGAGGTGTATTTCTCAGAGCAGCAGCATCCGCTGAGCCTGGGGGTGTGCGCCGGCCTCATCGACCGGCGTTGTGCATTGTCGCAATCGACGGTGTCGGCGCATCTGGCCACCCTGCTCAAGGCGGGCCTGATCACCTCGCACCGCGTGGGGCAATGGAATTATTTTAAACGCGACGAAGCGACCATCCAGGCCTTCATCGATCAAATGACATTATAGGAAACACATCATGGCAAATCTTTTCGACCCGCTCACCATCGGCGACATCACCCTGAAAAACCGCATCGTCATGGCGCCGCTGACCCGCGCCCGCGCCGTCGGCGGCGCCCGCGTGCCGAACGCGCTGATGGCCAAGTACTACGTGCAGCGCGCCAGCGCCGGCCTGATCCTGAGCGAAGCGACCGCCGTCACGCCGCAGGGCGTGGGCTATGCCGACACGCCGGGCCTGTGGTCGGACGAGCAGGTCGAAGGCTGGAAGCTGGTGACCGAGGCCGTCCATAAAGCAGGCGGCGTGATCTTCGCCCAGCTGTGGCATGTGGGCCGCGTCTCGGACCCGAGCTTCCTGAACGGCGACGCGCCGGTGTCGGCCAGCGCCATCGCCGCCGACGGCCACGTCAGCCTGCTGCGTCCGCAGCGCGCCTATCCGGTGCCGCGCGCGCTTGACACCGAAGAGCTGGCCGGCATCGTCGCGGCCTACAAGCTAGGGGCTGAGAACGCCAAGAAGGCCGGCTTCGACGGCGTGGAAATCCACGGCGCCAATGGCTACCTGCTCGACCAGTTCCTGCAAGACAAAACCAACCAGCGCAGCGACAACTACGGCGGCTCGATAGAAAACCGTGCCCGCCTGATGCTGGAAGTGACTGACGCCTGCATCGCCGTCTGGGGCGCCGGCCGCGTCGGCATGCACCTGGCGCCGCGCCGCGACGCGCACGACATGGGCGACTCCAATCCTGCCGCCACCTTCGGCTACGTGGCGCGCGAGCTGGGCAAGCGCAAGATCGCCTTCATCTGCGCGCGCGAAGCGGTGGGTGAAGACAGCCTGGGGCCGTTGCTGAAGCAGGAATTCGGCGGCGTGTACATCGCCAATGAAAAGATGGACAAGCAGACCGCGCAGCAAGTGCTGGACGCCGGCACCGCCGACGCCATCGCCTTCGGCAAGGCCTTCATCGCCAACCCGGACCTGCCACGCCGCCTGCAACTGGACGCGCCGCTGAACGAGTGGAAAGCAGAAACCTTCTACGCGCCTGCGGAAGAAGGCTACACCGACTACCCGGCGCTGGCCTAACCCGCACGGCCAAGCGGGGTCGGACCCCATGTGGGGTCCGACCCCTAAGTGGTGCAGCAGGCGTATCGCTTAAAGCTTGCGGGTTGGTCTAACGCGGCAGCGAGTAGTTCACCGGCACGAAGTCGTAGCCCTTGCCCTTGGCGCGCACATGGCCCAGCGCCGGGAACGACAGGTGCGATGCGCCGATCAGGTAGCCGCCCTTGGCCGCCGCCGCGAACGCTTCCTTGCGCTCGGCGATGGCCACCTTGCTGTCGCTGTCGAAATTGACGCCGACGCCAGGATCTTCAAACTGCACCGCCTGCACGTGCAGCAAATCCCCCAGCAACACCAGCTTCTGTCCCGCGCTCTCGACCACGTAGGTGATGTGGCCCGGCGTATGGCCGCCGTTGAAATACGATTTGATGCCCGGCACCAGCTCGCTGTTGGCGATGATGGGCTGGAACTTGCCCGCCTTGACGTAGGGATTGAGCGACATCATCGCGCCCTGGAAGTCTTCCTTCTCTTCGCCGGTCGCCTTGTCCAGGTTGCTCTGGCTCAGATAATAATCCGCATCCAGCTTGCCGGCCCGTACCACCGCGTTCGGGAACACCCGCTGCTCGTTGGCCGCCAAGCCGCCGACGTGGTCGCCGTGCATGTGGCTGATGTAGATCTCGTCGACCTGCTCCGGCTTGTAGCCCGAGGCCTTGAAGTTGGCCAGCAGCTTGCCGGCCGTCGGGCCGAACAGGCTGGCGGCGCCGGCGTCGATCAGCACCAGCTTGCTGCCGGTGTTGATCAGGAAGGCATTGACCGAGGTCTCCACCGGACTCTTCAGGAACGACTTGGCCAGCGCCGCATTGGTCTTGGCCGGCGCCTGCTTGAGCAACTGGTCGACCGGCAAGTCGATGCTGCCGTCGTTGAGCACGGTGACCTCGAAGTCGCCCAGCGTGGCGCGGTAAAAGCCTGGCGCCTGGAACTTGGCCATCGGCGCGGCGGCCTGCGCCATCGAACAGGCGGTTGCCACCGCCAGCACGGCGGCGGATCGGGTCAAGGTGGTGGTGATCATGGCGTCCCTGTTATGTTGGCTATCAAGAGACGCTACGATACCGCAAAATCAACGTTGTTGCTAACTCGCCTAGAAGTTCATTGGCATGCGGAACGATAGTTGCACGTCCGGCGTGTCGCGCGTCAAACCGGCGCCGACCGAGACGTTGATGGTGCGCTTGTCGTTAAGCCGGAGCGACAGGCCCATCAGCAGCGTGCCCAGCTGGGTGCGCACCGAGCCCGGCACCGCCAGGCCATTCTGGCGCGTGCGCGCGATCGAGCTGTGGTCGTAACCAAAGCTGATCAGCGCCTTGTCGTTCAGCGCCAGGCCGACGCCGAAATTGAAGCCCAGCACATCGCCCGGCGCCACCGTGCCCAGCGGCTCCCAGTCGCCGTTCAAGACCTTGCGGTTGACGTTGCTGCGCTTGAAGTTGTACAGGTAGCTGACGCTGCCGAACAGGATGGCCGGATCGCTGGCGTACAGCCAGGTCAGGCTGGGCTGCACCGCGTAGAAGCCCGAGCCGGTCGGCAGGTCCAGCGGCAGGCCGGTGCCGCTGGCGTTGGGGCCCACGCAGCGCTTGCTGCAATCGGTGACCACGCTGAAGGGATCGGTGCCGGTGCGCGATTTGACGCGCAAGCCGGCCACGTAATACGGCCGGTCCGGCGCGCCCTGGTTGAGCTGGTAGCGCAGCGCCAGCTCGGCGTCGCCCACGCCCTTGCCGCTGGTTTCAAACACTTTGTCGACGCCGGTGCCGGTGAATATCTCGCGGCTGACGGTGGAGTCGGAACGGTAGACATACGGCAGCTTCACCTCCAGCTCGGTGCGATTGGTCAGGCCGTAGCGCAGGCTGACGGCGCCGGTCAGCGTGTTGCGCTTGACCTCGCGCACATCGACCAGGCCGATCAGCAAGGCCGGGATGATGGTGTAGCCCACCAGCACCACCCGGTTGCTCGACGAATAGCCGAACTGCATCGACGGCTCCAGCACCAGCTTGCCGCGCGGCGTCAACACGCCGGGCTGCTCGAACAAGGGCGCCACCGCCGGCGGCTGCCCGTCGCCGCCCTGCGCCTGCGCCGCCGCGCACGCCGCCAACGCCCACAGCGCCACCGCGCCGCCCTGCCATCTTGCACCTCGCATCGCTGCCCTCCTGAGTTGTGTTCATTTCGGTCCCACCGCACCGCTCAGGGCATCGCGCAACATGGTTTCAAAGTTGACGGCCTTGAGCAACGCCAGATTGCTGACGCTGGTGCTGATCGTGGTCTGGCTGCGGATGGCCTGGTCGTTGATGCTGTTCTGTATCAGCAAGGCGCCCAGTCCCGCCGTGGCCGGCAACGGATCGACCACGTTGCCGGCGCCGTTCCGCACCACCACATTGGCCAGCGCATCGCTGGCCATCTGTGCTTCCACCGCGCTCAACTTTGTCACATCGGCGATCGAAAAACGACTATTCGCTACAACACTGCCATTGATCGAAACCAAACGTTCGACACCTAGCGAGACCACCATCCCGTTGCCCAGGTCGTAGCCGCCGCGCGTCTGTTCCAGCCGCGCATCATCGACGGCGATCCAGCCGTCGGTCGGGTCCGGCATATCGCCGGCGTGTGCCGCCGCCCCGCAGGCCAGCAGCACGGTCAGGATGCTTGTGCGCATGCGCGCCTCCGTTCAGTAATTGCCGCTGCCGTTCTTGGGCAGGGTGATGTCGGTCAGGCTGGAGCGGCTGATGCCCTCGCCCAGCGGCGCGCGCGGCGCGACGCGCCATTCCGCCGCCTGGTTGAAGCGCGGCTTGCCCGGCCAGTTGTGTATCACGAACAGCAACTGGTCTTGCCAGAGCGCCTCGAAATCGGCGCGCCGCACGGCCCGCGTGCCGCCGGCCGGATCGCCCAGCAGCACCCGGCCCTCGTCCATGCCCTTGATGACGACGAAATGTTCATAACCGTTTTCACGGATGCGCACGATGGCCGGGAACGCCGCCTCGGCCAGCTTGTGCAACGGTTGCTGGTAACCGTCGGCGATAAAGCCCAGCGTGGCCAGGTAGCGCTTCATGTCCAGCAGCGAAAAGCCTTCGCGCTGTATCTTCTGCTGGTCGCCGCTCGCGTACATGGCGTCGAACACCTGCCGTTCGCTGACCGGCGTATCGTAGTGGTAGCTGAGCAGCGTCGCCACCGCCGCCGAGCCGCAACTGAAGTCGAACTGCTGGCGCACGGTCGAGCGGAAGCGCGCTTCCCTCAGGCTGGTGACGTGCAGCGCATAACTGCCGCCCGCCACGCCGGGCAAGTCCGCCGCGCCGGCCTGGCCGCACGCGATGGCGGCCAGTACTATGGTGCATGCCAGTTTTTTCATTTCATTTCAATGTTGATGATGGTGGCGTTCTGGATCAGCACGTTGGCGCCGGAGTTCTGTATCGCCACCGGCAAGCCGGACGCGTTGCTGAACGAGCCGCTGCTGATGGCGTTGGCGCCGGTGTAGACATTGATTGCGGTGTTGCCGTTGACGGTGCCGTTCAATTGCATATCGCTGTTGACCACCTCCGCGCCCGCGCGCTTGCCGGCCAGTTTGGCGGCCGGCACCGAGGAGCCGTCAAAGCCGGCGGGATCGGCCGCCGTGATGACGATGGCGTCCGGCAGCAACGCCGGCCGGGATTGCGCTGCCGGCTCCGCCAGCGGCGCGATCACCGGCGCCGCCGCCACCTGTCCTGCCAGCGCCAGCGCGGTACAAAAACTGATGACTGGTATCTGCATACCGTACCCCCTGTAGATGGCGGGATGCGCGCGCCGTACCGCCGCGCCCGCATCCCGCTGCGCCTTACTTGCCGACCGCCAGGTTGGCCTGGACGTTGACGCTCTGCTGCACCAGTGAAGAGATGCCGCTGTTCTGCGCCGTGACCATGACGCCGGCCGCCGACTGGCCGACATTGCTCATGGTGTTGGACATATTGAACGTGCCCGCATTCACCGAGATGTCGCCGCCGGCGCCGCCCGCGGCGCCCGAGCCGGCGCCGCCGGTGGCCGCGCCGCCTGCCGCACCGTTGCCGCCGGTGTTGCTGGCCGCGCCGCTGTTGCCGCCGTTGCCGCCGGCCGCGCCAGCGC
>NZ_JAQQPR010000053.1:0-22411 GCF_036688705.1 Duganella sp. S19_KUP01_CR8
AGCAGCGTGTGCACTTTCATCAAACGTCCACACTTATCGACTGTAAATTTTTAAAGAACTTATTCGGTACTGCTTGCAACCGTTGACAAAGCGTTGTGTTTGTCAGTTGCGAAGAAGGAAGATTATGAGGCGTTTCGCCGTTTTCGTCAACCTTCTTTTTTCTCGCTCACTTCACATTTTCGTGTGTCGTTTTGCGGGGAGGCGAACTATAGCAAGGGCAGCCGTTGCTTGCAAGGGTAAAATGAAGACTTCACCGATTTATAAGTCGCCCACATGTTCATTCCAACTATCCCTACTACTAATAACGAGACGCTGGCGGCCCTGCTGGATACGGCCATCAACAACAAAACCAAACCGCTGGGTAGCCTGGGCGTACTGGAATCGCTGGCCAAACAAATCGGCCTTATACAGAACACACACGCACTCGCAATCACGCAGCCGGCCATCCTGGTGTTCGCTGCCGATCACGGCATCGTCGCGGAAGGCATCTCCGCCTACCCGCAGGACGTGACCTGGCAAATGGTCGAGAACTTCCTCACGCGCGGTGCCGCCATCAACGTCTTCGCGACGCAGACCAACTGCGAACTGCGCGTGATCGACGCCGGCGTCAATCACCACTTCGGGCCGCGCGACGGCCTGATCGACCGCAAACTGGCACCCGGCACCCGGAACTTCGCGCAGGAACCGGCGATGAGCCGCGCCACTTGCGAGGCCGCGCTGACCGCAGGCATGGCCTTGGTCGCAGAACTGGATGGCAACGTGGTTGGCTTCGGCGAGATGGGCATCGGGAACACCACCGCCGCCGCCGCGTTGATGCACAAACTAACCGGCATCCCGGTCGCGCAATGCGTGGGCGCCGGCACCGGCCTGTCGGCGGAAGGCATCCTGCGCAAGCAGCACGTGATTGAAACGGCAGTAGCCAAACATGCTGCCGCAGTCGAACCGCTGGACGTACTGGCCACCTTCGGCGGGCTGGAAATCGCCATGATGGCCGGCGCCATGTTGAAAGCGGCCGAGCTGCGCAAGGTGCTGCTGATCGACGGCTTCATCGTCACCAGCGCACTGCTGGTAGCGGCCCGCGTGCAGCCGGCCATCCTGGACTACTGCGTCTTCGCGCACTGCTCCGACGAAACCGGCCACCAGCAGATGCTTGATGCGCTGGGCGCGAAGCCGCTGCTGAATTTGGGCCTGCGCCTGGGCGAAGGCACCGGCTGCGCGCTGGCGCTGCCGCTGCTGCATGCGTCGGTCAATTTCCTGAACCAGATGGCCACGTTCGAATCGGCCCACGTCAGCGAAAAGTCCGAGTAAGCGCCGTGCACCAACTACGCCTGTTCTTCACCGCGCTCCAGTTCTTCACCCGCCTGCCGATTCCCACCTGGGTGGGTTTCGATCCTGCGTGGCTGAACCAGGCGTCACGGTACTTTCCGCTGGTCGGCGTGGTGGTCGCCGCCATCACGGCCGGCGTGTATGCGTTGACCGCATGGCTCCTCCCCGCTCCGGTCGCCGTGCTGCTGTCTACCGCCGCCGGCATCTACGCCACCGGCGCCTTCCATGAAGACGGCTTTGCCGACATGTGCGACGGCTTCGGCGGCGGCATGACGCCCGAGCGCGTACTGGAAATCATGAAGGACTCGCGCATCGGCGCATACGGCGCCATCGGCATAACCTGCCTGCTCGCCACCAAGGTCGTGACGCTGTCCATGCTGCCACCGATGGAGGCGATTGCAGCGCTGTTCGTCGCCCATCCGCTGTCGCGGCTAATGGCCACCTCGCTGATCTGGCGCCTCGACTACGCCCGCGCCGAAGGCAAGGCCAAACCGCTGGCGCAAAAGATGAGCGGCGCCGAATTCGCATTGGCCATCGCCAGCGCCGCCATTCCAGCGCTGGCGATGATCGCCTGCGGATGGCTGACGTGGACCGCGCTGGCTACGGGCGTCATCGCCGCCGCCATTGCCACCGTCTGGCTGGCCCGCAAATTCGTCCGCCGCATCGCCGGCTATACCGGCGACTGCCTCGGCGCGGTGCAGCAGCTGAGCGAAGTGGCGTTCTACCTGTGCGTACTGGCCAGCATGCGCCACGGCGCCCTGCCCTGGTAACGCCATGCGGCTCATACTGGTCCGCCATCCGCAACCGCTGATCGCCCCCGGCGTCTGCTACGGCCGCAGCGATCTCGCCGTGGCGCCCGACCAGTTGGCGCAAACGATGGCCACCTTGTCGGCCACACTCCCCCAAGGCCTCCCCCTATATAGCAGCCCGCTGCAGCGCTGCGCCATATTGGCGGCACAACTGGCGGCGCCGCTGCTATCCCCCGCACCGCTGCTGGATGCACGCATCGTGGAGATCGATTTTGGCGACTGGGAACTGCGCCCTTGGGACGATATCCCGCGCGCCGGCATCGACGCCTGGGCCGCGGACCTGGTCAACTACCACCCCGGCGGCGGCGAAAGCGTGCTGCAAATGGCCGACCGCATCGCCGCCTTTTACGCCGACCTCCAGCGCCAGCAGCGCGACGCCATCGTGATCTGCCACGCCGGCGCGATGCGCCTGCTGTCGGCCCGCCACGCAGGCCTGGCGCCCGCCGAGATGGCGCTGCAAGCCGCCCTCCATCCGCATCAAATCGCCTACGGCGCCACGCTGGTACTGCAAAACTAAACCGCCGCCCCATGACCGCCGCCGCACAAACCCGTATAATGACCGGGTTTTGGTGCTCGCGCGTCTGTCCAGATGCGCAGTTAAACGGGAAACACGAAGCTCCTGGTTCAATCGACCAAGGCCCACGTGTGCTGCCCCCGCAACGGTAAGCAAGTGTCGCAGCTGATGCGCGACAAACCTCCTCTGACAAACCACTGTGCTCTGCATGGGAAGGTGAGGTGGTCTAACTTGCCAGCCCGGATACCGGCCAAATCAGGTGGAAGCGAGCGATCGGGATGTGCGCGAACACGCGTCTCTCAATTCTCCGCTTTTGTTCAATCTGGCCCACGGGGACGTCGGCCGGTTGCTATTAACAGAAAAATTACATCATGACCCTTCGTATTTCCCGTCCCGCGGCCCTGACGTCGCTGGCGCTGGCAATGGCCGCCTCCTGCGCGCACGCAGAACCAATCGCGGGCACCGTGCTGGTCACCGCCACCCGCAGTCCGCAGGCCCTGGCCGACGTGATCAGCGATAGCATCACCATCAGCGCCGAACAGATCGCCGAATCCGGCGCCGGCTCCATCGTCGACCTGCTGCAACGCCAGCGCGGCATCGAGATCGCCCGCAACGGCGGCTCCGGCACCAATGCCACCGTGTTTATCCGCGGCGCCAACAGCAACCAGAACCTCGTGCTGGTCGACGGCGTGCGTATCGGCTCGTCGACCACCGGCGCCGCCAACTGGAGCGCCATTCCGCTGACCGCCATCGACCATATCGAGATCGTCTACGGCCCACTGAGCTCCCTGTACGGCGCCGACGCCATCGGCGGCGTGATCCAGATCTTCACCAAGAAGGGCCAGGGCGCGCCGGCGTTCACCGCCTTCGCCGGCTACGGCACCGACAACACCCGCGAAGGCGATGTATCCGTCTCCGGCGCCACCGGCGGTGAACACAGCATCAGCTATGCGATCAGCGCCGGCAAGGAAAAATCGGATGGCTTCTCGTCCACCCGTCCTGGCAGCCTCTCCTACAACGCCGACAAGGATGGCTATGACCGCGAAAATGCGGCAGGTCAAATCAGCCTGCGTCTGGCGGAAGGCCACGAAATCGGTACGCTACTCCTGCAGAGCAAACTCAAGTCCCAGTATGACAGCGGTTCCTCGTCCTACGATACACGCTCGAAGGCAAAGCTTGAAAACGCCGCCATCTACAGCAAGAACCAGATCCTGCCAGGCTGGGAAAGCCTGGTCCAGTATTCGCAGACCAAGGACGAAGGTGCCACCTACACCAGCGCCCTGGCATCGGGCTACTCGCAGATCAACACCAAGCAAAGCACCTTCACCTGGCAGAATGACGTCCAGATCGGCGCCGACGTGCTGCAACTGCTGTACGACCACCGCAAGGAAGAAGTCGAGACCAACGGCTTCAAATTGAACAATCCGCAGCGCACCACCAACTCCCTCGCGGCTTCGTACAACGCCCGGCGCGGCGACAACCTGTTCAACGCCAGCGTGCGCCGGGACAAATCGCTCTACGGCTCGAAGAACACCGGCTCGCTGGGCTATGGCTACAACTTCACGCAGGCGCTGCGCGCCACCGCCAGCTATGGCACCAGCTTCCGCGCGCCGACCTACAATGAACTGTACTATCCGTCCTACGGCAATCCCGCCAACAAACCGGAACTGGGCAAGAACGCCGAAATTGGCCTGCGCTACGACAGCGGCAACACCGCGCTGAACGCCAGCTATTACCGCAATCGCCTGACCGACCTGCTGGTGAACACCACGCCATGTCCGTTCTCCGGTGCGAAGAGCGGCTGCGCCTACAACGTCAACCACGCGCTGCTTGAAGGCCTGACCATGGGCGCAAGCCAGCAGTTGGGCCGCTTCAACCTGGCCGCCACCGTCGACCTGCAAGATCCAAAGGACGAAACCAGCAATAAACGCTTGCAGCGCCGCGCCAAAAAGCACGGCAACCTGATGGCCGACTACAGCGCTGGCGCATTAAAGGCCGGCGTGGAACTGGAATTGTCCGGCGACCGCTACGAAGACGCCGCCAACAGCAACCGCCTGGGCGGCTATGGCCTGGTCAATCTGTACGCGACCTACCACTTCAACCGCGACTGGTCGGCGCTGGTCCGCTGGAATAATATCGGCGACAAGCAGTACGACCTGGCGCGCAATTACGCCACGCCGATGTCCAAGCTGTTTGCCGGCATCCGCTACGGCTACAAGTAAGCAGTAATGGTGTAACCTGCCGGGCGTGGGGCGCATCCGCCGCGCGCCCGGCAGTCTCTCTTTTTTGAAAGCAGTGCATGCATTCTTTCTCCCGCAATCTGCGACAACGTGCCGCCGTCACCCTGATAGGGTTGGTGCTGTTCGCGTTTGCCAGCCTGGTCTTCTCGGGCATGACCGGCTCGGTCTCGATTCCCCTCTCCGATATTCCCGCAGCACTCAATGAACTGCTGCATGGCCAAAGCCAGACACTGGCTTCCACCCTGCTCGACCTGCGCCTGAGCCGCGCGCTGACCGCCTTCGTCACCGGCGCCGCCCTGTCGCTGGCGGGCGTGATGATGCAAGCGCTGTTGCGCAACCCGCTGGCCGACCCGTATGTACTCGGCATTTCAGCCGGCGCTTCCGTCGGCGCCCTGGCCGCACTGTTGTTCGGCTGCGCCATCTGGATGGTCGACGCTTCGGCCTTCGGCGGCGCGGTCGCCGTCTCGATGATGCTGTACCTGCTGGCCCGGCGCGACCTGCGCGGCGGCGCGGCGGCCGAAGGCGGCACTGCCCTGTTGCTGCTGACCGGCGTCATCCTGTCCTCCGCCTGCATGGCGATGGTGACGTTGATGCTCTCCATCGCGCCTGAAAGCCGTTTGCGCAGCATGGTGTTCTGGATGATCGGCGACCTGGCCGGTGCGCCGATGCGCGCGCTGCCCTGGATCGTGTTGGCCGGCGGCCTGGTATTCGCCCTGCGCAGCGCCCGTTCCATAAATGTGATGGCGCTGCACGCCGAAGCCGCCGCCACGCTGGGCATCCGCGTCGGCGCGTTGCGCAAAGGCCTGTTCTTCACATCCGGCCTGCTGACCGCCAGCGCCGTCACCAGCGCGGGCAGCGTCGGCTTCGTCGGCCTGATCGTGCCGCATGCCTGCCGCTTCGCCGTTGGCGCGGACCACCGCGCGCTGATCCCGGCGGCGGCGCTGGCCGGCGGCACTTTCCTGCTGCTGGCGGACACGCTGGCCCGCACCATCATCGCGCCGCAACAGCTGCCGGTGGGCGTGTTGACGGCACTGATCGGCGCGCCGGTCTTCCTGTACCAGCTGCACCGTTTGCGCAAATGATGATCAGCACCCACAACCTCTCCCTGAAAATCGGCCAGCGCCAGCTGATTACGGATCTGAACTGGCAGGTAGGCGACGGCGAATGCTGGAGCGTCATCGGCCGCAACGGCGCCGGCAAGAGCACCCTGCTGAAAACCCTGGCGGGCCTGCGCAACCCGGACGGCGGCTACGTCGCCATCCAGCAGCGCGAGCTGCCCGACTGGCCGCTGGCCGAACTGGCGCGCCAGCGCGCCTTCCTGGCGCAGAGCCGCAGCGACGCTTTCGCCTACAGCGTGATCGAAACCGTGCTGTCGGCGCGCCATCCCTATCACGGCAACCGCTATTGGGAAGGCAGCGACGACCACGCCATCGCCCTGAAATCGCTGGAAGCGATGGAAGTGGCCGACCTGGCCGAGCGCGACGTGCGCACTTTGTCCGGCGGCGAACGCCAGCGCGTGGCCATCTCCGCCTTGCTGGCGCAGGACACGCCGCTGCTGCTGCTCGACGAACCGGCCAATGCGCTGGACCTGGCGCACCAGGTCAGCGTCATGGGCCTGCTGGCCCGCCTGTGCCGCGAGCAGGGCAAGACCGCAGTCATGATAGGACACGACCTGACGCTGGCGCACAGCGTCTCCACCCACGCGCTGCTGCTGATGGGCGACGGCCGCTGGCTGGCCGGCACCACGGCGGAAGTGATGCGGGCCGAGATCCTGGGCGATTACCTGGGCCACCCGATCGACATCATCCAGCACGGCAAACGCAGCATCTTCATCCCCAAAGAGGACTTTGCATGACCCAACAGAATACCGGCGACATCGACGAACAAACCGCGGCGCTGAACGAACGTCACCGCGTGCGCATGGAACGCAAGAAGGCCATCATCGACGCCAAGATCGCCGCCGCCGACAAGCAGATCGGCATCATCATCGTCAACACCGGAAACGGCAAGGGCAAGAGCTCCAGCGGCTTCGGCATGGCGATACGCGCCATGGGCCACGGCATGAAGGTCGGCGTGGTGCAGTTCATCAAAGGCGCGATGCAGACCGGCGAAGAGCTGTTCCTGCGCCGTTTCCCGGAAGAGATCAGCTTCCACTCGATGGGCGAAGGCTATACCTGGGAAACCCAGAACCGCGAACGCGATATCGCCAAGGCGCAGCAGGCCTGGGAACAGGCGAAACGCTTCCTGGCCGATCCCGACATCGGCCTGGTGGTATTCGACGAACTGAATATCGCCCTGAAGTACCGCTACCTGGACGTGGAAACCGTCATCAACGATTTGCTGGCGCGTCCGGCGATGCAGCATGTCGTCATCACCGGTCGCGGCGCGCCGCCGGAGCTGATCGCCATCGCCGATACCGTCACCGAAATGGAAGTCGTCAAGCACGCCTTCAAGGCCGGCATCGGCGCGCAACTCGGAACCGAGTGGTAATGACGACGCACGTCGAAGTCAAAGCCCTGCTGGTGGCCGCCGTCGCCTCCGGCCAAGGCAAGACCACGGTCACCGCCGCGCTGGCGCGCAAGCTGACACGCCAGGGCAAGCGCGTGCGCGTGTTCAAGTGCGGCCCGGATTTCATCGATCCTATGCTGCTGGAACGCGCCAGCGGCGCGCCGGTGCGCTCGCTGGACCTGTGGATGGTCGGCCATGAACTGTGCCGCAGCCAGCTGGCGCAAGCTGCAACCGAAGCGGACGTCATCCTGATCGAAGGCGTCATGGGCCTGTATGACGGCACGCCGTCGTCGGCCGACCTGTCGCGTGAATTCGGCGTGCCGGTGATGGCGGTGATCGACGCCGGCGCCATGGCGCAAACCGCCGGTGCACTGGTCCACGGCCTGCGCGACTATGGCCCGGTGGAGATGGCGGGAGTGATCGCCAACCGCGTCGCCAGCGAAGGCCACGCCAAGATGGTGGCGGCGTCGCTGCGCGACATTCCCCTGTTTGCGACCTTGCCGCGCCAAGCCAGGTCGCTGCCCGAGCGCCACCTCGGCCTGGTGTTGCCGGGCGAAGTCCTCGATATCGACCAACTGCTCGACAACCTGGCGGACCAGCTGGTGTTCGACGAAGCGGCCTGGGAGCGCCTGCGCCCCGTGCGCATCGAGATTCCACCAGCCGCAGAGCCGCAAGCGCCGCTGCTGGCTGGCCGCACCATCGCCATCGCCCGCGATCCGGCCTTCATGTTTATCTATCCGGCCAACCTGGATACGCTGCGCCAATTGGGCGCCACGCTGAAATTCTTCTCGCCGCTGGCCGACGAAGCCATATCGGCTGAAGCGGACGCGGTATATCTGCCCGGCGGCTATCCAGAACTGCACGCCGCAGCACTTTCGCAGGCCCACGTGTGGCAGGCGTCGATTCGCGCGGTCCATGCCTCCGGCACGCCCATCGTCGCCGAATGTGGCGGCATGATGGCGTTGGCCGACACCTTGGCCGACCAGGCGGGCGCGGTATGGCCGATGGCCGGCTTGCTACCTGGTGCGGTGGCAATGCAGGCGCGCCTGGCGGGCCTCGGATCGCAAGGTCTGCCGACGGAGCAAGGCGTCCTGCGCGGCCATACCTTCCACTACTCAAAGCTGGAGACAGCCGTGGCGCCAGCGGCGTACACTATCAAGCATCCGTCGGCCATCCAGGGGGAAGCCTGGTATCGCGTCGG
This sequence comes from Duganella sp. S19_KUP01_CR8, assembly GCF_036688705.1. NCBI lineage: Bacteria > Pseudomonadati > Pseudomonadota > Betaproteobacteria > Burkholderiales > Oxalobacteraceae > Duganella > Duganella sp. S19_KUP01_CR8. Next base: position 8,599 of record NZ_JAQQPR010000053.1, read on the forward strand.
TTCGTTGACAGCTTCATATTTTCACGCTTATTTTCCATCCAATCCGGCGGCGGTTGCCGCCCTGTTTTCTAGGAGCGAAGCATGACACGTACACTGGTTCTGGGGGGCGCACGCTCTGGCAAAAGCGGCTATGCAGATCGCCTGGCCATCGAGTCGGGCAAGGAAATCGTCTACATTGCCACCGCCACCGCTGGCGATACCGAGATGGCGACGCGCATCGCGCATCACCGCGCCGGCCGTCCCAGCGAATGGATCACCGTCGAAGAGCCGCTGGCACTGGGTAACCAGCTGCTGCGCTGGTCCTCGCCGGACCGTTTGATCCTGGTCGACTGCCTGACCCTATGGCTCAGCAACCTGCTGTTCAGCAGCGGCGAAAGCTACCCTGAAGTCGGCGAGATCACGTTGCCCGCGCTGTTCCACGAGCAGCAGGACATGCTTGCCAGCGCGCTGACCAAGTGCACCAGCGACGTGGTGCTGGTATCGAACGAAGTCGGCATGGGCATCATGCCGTTCGGCGCCATCTCGCGCTGCTTCATGGACGAACAGGGACGGCTGAACCAGGCCATGGCCGCGTTGTGCGACCGCGCGGTGTTCGTCGCCGCCGGCCTGCCGCTGGTGTTAAAAGGGACGCCGTGCTGACAGGCTTGAGCTTTGGCGTTATCGCCCTGCTGATGGTGGCGGGCGTGCTGCTCGACCTGATGCTGGGCGAAGCGCGCCGCTGGCACCCGCTGGTCGGCTTCGGCAACCTGGCGATGGCGCTGGAGCGCCGCCTCAATCGCGGTGGCCTGCGCTTCTGGCGCGGCGCGCTGGCCTGGGCGCTGGCCGTTCTGCCGCTGACCGCCCTCGCCGCGCTGCTGGTCTGGCTGCTCGGCGCCAACGGCGCGCTGCCCTGGATTGCGCACGCCGTCATGCTTTATTTTTGTCTCGGCCTGCGCAGCCTGCGCGACCACAACCTGCCCATCGCCGACGCGCTGGCGCAGAGCGATCTGCCCAATGCCCGCCTGCTGACCGCCCGCATCGTCAGCCGCGATACCACCAGCGCCAGCGAAATCGAACTGACCAAGGCCAGCGCCGAATCCCTGCTTGAAAACGGCAACGACGCCGTCTTCGGCACGCTGTTCTGGTTCATCGTCGCCGGCGGCCCCGGCGCGGTGCTGTTCCGCATGGCGAACACGCTCGATGCGATGTGGGGCTACCGCACCGCGCGGCTACTGCAGTTCGGCTGCACCGCCGCCCGCATCGACGACGCACTGAACTACATCCCGGCACGCCTGACCGCCCTCTCCTACGTGCTGCTGGCGCCCGGCCTCCAGGGCAAGCTGCGCGCCTGGCAATGCTGGCGCACACAAGCCCCGGCATGGAGCAGCCCGAACGCCGGACCGGTGATGTCCAGCGGCGCCGGCGCGCTCGGCGTGCAGCTGGGCGGCGCCGCCATCTATGACGGCGAAGTGGAACAACGTCCGCCGCTGGGCGAAGGACAACCCGCCACCGGGGCCGACATCAGCCGCGCATGGCGCCTGGTCGCGCGCACCACGGCGTTATGGCTGGCCGTCGCCTGCGCCGTCGCCGCATGGATGGAATTCGCACATGCTTGAACACGGCGGCAACCTGCGCGACGCGACGCTGCGCTTCGGCCGCGACGACTGGCTCGACCTCTCGACCGGCATCAACCCGCACTGGTATCCCGCTCCTGCGCTGCCGGGCAATGCGTGGCACCGCCTGCCGGAAGCCGATCCCGAACTGGCGCTGGCTGCCGGCGCCTACTACGGCGCTCCGTTGATGCTGCCGGTGGCCGGTACGCAGGCCGCGATCCAGGCGCTGCCCCGGCTGCGCAAGCCTTCGCGCGTGACGGTCGCCGCACCATCCTACGCAGAGCACGCGCACCACTGGAACGACCACGGACATACGCTGACGCAGACGCCGTATGAAGCGTTGGATGCGGCGGTGGCGCACAGCGACGTCATGGTCATCTGTAATCCCAACAACCCGACCGGCGCCAGCGTGCCAGCCACCCAGCTGCTGCAATGGGCGGACCAGCTGGCGGAGCGCGGCGGCTGGCTGGTAGTCGACGAAGCCTTTGGCGACACGGCGCAGCACAACAGCGTGGCCGCGCACAGCGGACGTCCAGGCTTGATCGTCCTGCGCTCTGTCGGCAAGTTCTTCGGACTGGCCGGCATCCGGCTGGGTTTTGTAGCCGCGCACGCGAACCTGCTGCGCGAACTGGCGGACTTGCTGGGTCCTTGGGCCATCAGCGGCCCGGCGCAGCATATCGCCCTCGCAGCGCTGAACGATCACGCCTGGCAAGCAAACACACTCGAACAGCTTCTGGCGAGCGGCGAGCGCATGCGTCACCTGCTGGCAGCGCACGACATCCACTCGACCGGCACGGCACTATTCCAATGGTGGAGCGAAGACCGCGCGGAGGCCTTCTGGCAGCACATGGCGGAACGCGGCATCTGGGTGCGGCTGTTCAAGCAGGCCGCACGCGGTATCCGCCTCGGCCTGCCGCCCGACGAAGCGGGCTGGCAACGGCTGGAGACGGCACTAATAGAATGGAACAACAAGGAACCCGCATGAACAATCTGACGATCAAACTACTGGCAGGCCTGACGACATTGGCAGTGGCCAGCAGCGCCAGCGCCGCCATCTCGGTGCGCGACGACGACGGCAACGTCGTCACACTGCAAAAACCGGCGCAGCGCATCATCGCCATGGCGCCGCACGTGACGGAGCTGCTGTACGCGGCCGGCGGCGGCGACAAGATCGTCGGCGCGGTCACCTACAGCGACTACCCGGAAGCGGCGAAAAAGCTGCCGCGCATCGGCGACAACCGCCAGGTCGACATGGAACGCGTGATCGCCATGAAGCCGGACCTGATCGTCATCTGGCTGCACGGCGCCTCCGAACGCCAGATCGAAACGCTGCGCCAGCTGAATATCCCGATGTTCCACAGCGAGCCGACAAAACTGGACGGCATCGCTGACAACGTGCAACGCCTCGGCCAGTTGATGGGCACCGAAAGCGTCGCACAGCCTGTCGCCGCCGAGATCCGCCAGCACTTCGCCGCGCTGGCAAAACAATATGGCAACCGTCCGCCGGTGCGGATGTTCTACCAGGTGTGGGACAAACCGCTCTACACGCTCAATGGCACCTCCATCGTCAGCGACGCGATGCGCCTGTGCGGCGGCGTGAACATCTTCGCCGACCTGAAGGTGACCGCGCCCGTGGTCAGCAACGAGGCGGTGCTGCAAGCCGATCCCGAGGCGATCTTCGGCACCAGCGAGAAGAACTACGGCGGCGTAGGCCTGTGGCGCCCGTACACGACGATGAAGGCAGTCCGCAACGACAACCTGTTCACCCTCGACGGCGAACTGCTGAACCGCGCCGGCCCGCGCATGGTCGCCGGCACCACCGCCCTGTGCGAAAAATTGGAACTGGTGCGACAGCGCCGCAAGAACTGACATGAGCTTCCCCTATTCGACCCTGATGGTTCAGGGCACCACCTCCGACGCCGGCAAGAGCACCGTCGTCGCCGCCCTGTGCCGGCTGCTCAAGCGCCAAGGCGTGCGCGTGGCGCCGTTCAAGCCGCAGAACATGGCGCTCAACAGCGCCGTCACCGCCGACGGCGGCGAGATCGGACGCGCCCAGGCGCTGCAAGCCATCGCCGCCGGCGTGGCGCCGCATACCGACATGAACCCGGTGCTGCTCAAGCCGTCGAGCGACATCGGCGCGCAAGTCATCATCCACGGCAAGGTCCGCGCCGAGATGAACGCGCGCGACTACCATCAATACAAAACCGTGGCGATGCAGGCGGTGCTGGAGTCGCACGATCGCCTGCTGGCGCAGTACGACAGCGTGATCGTCGAAGGCGCTGGCAGCCCGGCGGAAATCAACCTGCGCGACCGCGACATCGCCAACATGGGCTTCGCCGAAAAGGTTGACTGCCCGGTGATACTGGTGGCGGACATCGACCGTGGCGGCGTGTTCGCGCACATCGTCGGCACGCTGTCCTGTTTGTCGGAGAGCGAACGCGCCCGCACCATCGGCTTCGTCATCAACCGCTTCCGGGGCGACATCAAGCTGCTGGAACCCGGCCTGGAATGGCTGGAACAGCAAACCGGCAAGCCGGTACTGGCGGTACTGCCTTATCTGCACGGCCTGTTCCTGGACGCCGAAGACGCGGTGCAGCCGGTGCAAGCTTCGCGCGGCGCGTTCCGCATCGTGGTCCCCAGCCTGCCGCGCATGAGCAACCACACCGATTTCGACGCCCTGCGCGCGCATCCGGACGTGGACCTGCGCTTCGTACGCCAGGGCGAACCGATACCGGCGGCCGATCTGATCATCCTCCCCGGCAGCAAGAACACGCGCGGCGATCTCGAATGGCTGCGCGCCCAGGGATGGCCGGAACAGATCACCCGCCACCTGCGCTACGGCGGCAAGGTGATCGGCGTGTGCGGCGGCTTCCAGATGCTGGGCCACAGCGTCACTGATCCGCTGGGCATGGAAGGAGCGGCCGGCACGTCGCCCGCACTCGGCCTGCTCGGCATGAACACCGAAATGACGGCCGACAAACGGCTGGTGCAAGTACGGGGTGTGTGCGCATTCGACGAGGACAAGGCCAGCGTCAGCGGCTACGAAATCCACATGGGCACTTCCACCGGCAGCGCGCTCGATACGCCGGCCTTCGTCATCGACGGCCGCCCCGAAGGCGCGATCTCGGCGGACGGCCAGATCCTCGGCACCTACCTGCACGGCCTGTTCGATACGCCGCAAGCCAACAGCGCGCTGCTGCGCTGGGCCGGACTGCATACGCAAACCACGGTGGATACCAGCGCATTGCGCGAAGCGAGCCTGGACCGCATAGCCGACGCCACCCAGCCGCTGATGGACGCTTTGCTGGCGTTGCACGACAAGGAGCCATCAGCATGAGCACCATCAGCCCACACGCCTTCCCTCCTGCCGAAATCGAAGGCGTCTACCGCGCCATCCGCGAACGGCGCGACGTCCGCCATTTCAAGCCAGGTCCACTGGAACCTGGACAGCTGGAACGCTTCATCGGCGCCGCCCACAATGGCCCAAGCGTTGGCCTGATGCAGCCGTGGCGCTTCATCCGCATCACCAATCCGGCGTTGCGCGCGCAGATCCACAAGCACGTGAACGAGGAACGCATCAAGACCGCCGAAGCGCTGGGCAAACGCGCCGAGGAGTTCATGCAGCTCAAGGTGGAAGGCATACTGGCTTGCGCCGAAGTGCTGGTGGTCGGCCTGATCGACAAGCGCGATCAATATGTATTCGGCCGCCGCACCATGCCGGAAATGGACCTGGCCTCCGCCGCCTGCGCGCTCCAAAACTTCTGGCTGGCGGCGCGCGCGGAAGGCATAGGCGCCGGCTGGGTGTCGATGTTCGATCCGCAGCAGTTGCGCGACATCTGCGGCATGCCGGACGGCAGCCAGCCGATTGCCGTGCTATGCGTCGGCCACGTGAACGAGTTTTACACCGCGCCGATGCTGGAGCTCGAAAAATGGGACCAGCGCCGGCCGCTGTCCGACATCATGTTCGAAGACCGCTGGGACAATACCGCAAGCGAAAGTTAAGCGCCGCTGCACTCCTCGATCTTGCGGTTGCCAGGTCCCGGCAAGGTGCGCAGGCTGCGCTCCGTCGCCGCCGTGAACTCGTGCTTGAAGACTGTGTCGACGAAGCGCCAGTCGCAGCGCACCTGCTCGTGGCTGGCGGTGACGATCATGTAGCCACGCTTGCTGGTCTGCGCGTAGTACAGCGGTTCGATCAAATCCACCATCATGCTCGCCACATCCTCGGGATCCCGGTCCGGGTATGCGCCCTCCATCCCCGGCGACGACACCGACGCCGTCGCAAACTCCACGCCCACCTGGCGCCCCTGCGCATCATGCAGATCGCTGGCCCAGGCATTATGGGTATCACCGGCCAGCACCACCATGTTCTTGCGATGACGCTGCATCATGGCGAACACCAGCTCGCGGTCGTTCTGGTAGCCATCCCATGAATCCATGTAGCAGGGCAGCGTCGGCGCGGACAGCCAGCGTTTCTCCCGGCCGCTGACGCAGGAAGGATCGGCGGCGGCACGCTTCTTCAGCGCCGAATAATCGGTGCAATTGCATTCGCCCATGGCGACGGCGGTGGGATACTCCATGCGCGCCATCAGCACCTGCTGGCCCAGCATCTGCCAACGCGCGCTGGAGTCCTTGACCTGGCGCTCCAGCCACGCCATCTGCTCGGCGCCCATCATCTGCCGGCGCGGCGAGCTGACATCATGTTTGTACTTCTCGACGTCGAAGCGCTTATGCTCGTCGTAGTAGGAGGACATCATCAACTGCTGATCGCGGCCGATCAGGCGCGTGTCGAGCATATGCAGCGACACCACGCCGCCGAAGTCGAAGGAGCGGTAGATCTTCTCCGGCGTGGCCGGGTCGGGCGCGCGGATCGGCATCCACTCGTGGTACGCGGTCATGGCCGCCACCTTGCGCAAAGTGAAGGGACCAAACTCGGAAGCCTTGTGCTCGGCCGATCCGTCGCGCCAGGTATCGTCGGCGAACTCGTGATCGTCCCACACGGCGATGAACGGCATCGCCGCATGCACAGCCTGCAAATCGGGATCGGTGCGGTATTGCGCGTAGCGGCGGCGATAGTCCTCCAACCGCAGCAGCAGCTCGCGCGGTTCGGACACGCGGCCCAGCGCCTCCGCATTGCCGCAGGCGTAGCCGGTGCTTTCGTATTCGTAGATGTAGTCGCCGATGTGCAGCGCGGCGTCGATATCGTCCTGGCGCGCGGCGTCGGCGTAGACGTTGAAGTAACCGGACGGATAGTTCGAGCAGGAGAACACCGCCAGCCGGACCTGGCGCACGTCGCCGCGCGGCAGCGTCTTGGTACGCCCCACAGTCGACTTCACCGTATCGACCGCAAACTGATAGTAGTAAACGTGGCCCGGCAGCAGGCCGGCGGCGTCCACCTTGACGGTGTAGTCCCTCTGCGCCGACGTGGTCACGCTGCCATTGGCCACCACCGCCTGCATGGCCGGATCGGTCGCCATCTGCCAGCGCACGGCGATATCGCCGCTTTCGTCGTTGCGGCGCGGCGTCACGCGGGTCCACAGTATGACCCGGTCGCCGAGCGGATCGCCGCTGGCCACGCCGTGATCGAATCCGACCGCCGCGCCATCGGCGATGCTGGCCGCCGTGCTGCTGCAACCGCTCAGGCCGGCGCCTGCACCGACACCAGCGCCCAGCAAGGCGGTGGCACCCATTTGACGGATGAAACCACGACGACCAGGGAACAGCGACTTAGCGTCCATATCAACTCCATCGGCCATTTCGATGAGCGCCAACTTACGCCCGGTTCATGACGGCCTAATGACCGCCCTGTGGCTTTTGTGTGACAATCGTGAGCATGAATACATCCGCCGCCAAGAGCTACCTTCCGTGGGTGGTCGCTACCGCCCTGTTCATGGAGCAGCTGGACTCCACCATCGTCAACACGGCGATCCCCAGCATGGCGGCCAGCCTGCAAGTAACTCCCCTCAGCTTGAAAGCGGTCGTCACCAGCTACATTCTCAGCCTGGCGGTGTCGATCCCGATCAGCGGCTGGATGGCCGACCGGTTCGGTACCCGCCGCGTCTTCATGAGCGCCGTGGCGATCTTCACGTTGGCGTCGGTGCTGTGCGGCCTGTCGGTCAATTCGCCGATGCTGGTGGCGGCGCGGCTGCTGCAAGGCCTGGGCGCGGCGATGATGATGCCGGTCGGGCGCCTGACCATCGTCCGCACCTTCCCCAAATCCGAGCTGCTGGCGGCGATGAATTTCGTGATTATCCCGGCGCTGATCGGCCCCTTGCTCGGCCCCACGATCGGCGGCTTGATCGTGCACTGGCTGACATGGCGGGACATCTTCTTCGTCAACGTACCGGTCGGCGTGGTGGCGATCTTCCTCGCGCACCGCTACATGCCGGACTATCGCGGCGACGGAGCGCGGCCGCTGGACCTGATCGGTCTGGTGTTGTTCGGCACCGGCGTGGCGCTGCTGTCATGGCTACTGGAGATTTTCGGCGAACACCGGATCGATATCACGTCCGCGACGGTGCTGCTATTCATCGCTTGCAGCCTGCTGGCGGCTTATGTTTGGCACGCCAGGGATGCGGCGTTTCCCTTGCTGCGACTGGCGCTGTTCAAGATACGCACGTTCCGCGTATCCGTGGTCGGCGGCTTCATCACGCGCATCGGCGTCGGCGGCCTGCCCTTCCTGCTGCCGCTGCTGTATCAATTGGGACTAGGGCTACCGGCATGGCAATCGGGTTTGCTGATGATGCCGTCCGCCGCAGCGGCCATGGGTATGAAGTTCATATCGGTGCGGGTGCTGGGCCGCTTCGGTTATCGTCAGGTCCTGACCGTCAACACTGTGCTGATCGGGTTGACCATCAGCCTGTATTCATTCGTCCAGCAAGGCACCTCGCTGTACATGATCGTGATGATCAGCCTGTGCCTGGGCTTCTTCAATTCGCTGCAATTCTCCGCGATGAACAGCATCGCCTATGCCGATGTGGATGGCGCGGATTCCAGCATGGCCAGCACCATGGCAAGCTCGATGCAGCAGTTGTCGATGAGCTTTGGCCTGGCGACCGGCTCGCTGGTCACCGGCTGGTTCCTGGGCGACCTGCCCCAATCGAACCGGCTGGCGCTCACCGGCGCGCTGCATCACGCCTTCCTGACGCTGGCGATACTCACCATCCTGTCCTCGTTGACCTTCTGGTCATTGCGCCAGGAGGATGGCGAGAGCATCAGCAAAGGCAGTCCCGCCTAGCGCATTTATTTGCGACGACGGACCATGGCGCCCGCCATCGCCAGGCCGGCAAGCAGCATGGCGTAGCTGGCTGGTTCCGGCACGGCCGTCACGCCGGTATAGGCGCCGTCGAAGCGATAGCGCACCGCCAGGCCGTTGATGCTGGTGGCGCCCACCAGTTGCAGGAAGCTTGCATCGCCGGTCACGTCGCCCAACAGGCGGAATGCATAGGCGCCCGATGCGGCTTCGGTGAACGACAGCGTCTTGCCGCTGACCACCGCACCCAGGCCATTAAAAGTCAACGAGGAGCCGCCCAGCAGCACCGACGAACTATCCGTCAGCGACAGGCTGGCGAAGGTCTGGCCGTTTGCGCTGCCGGCGTTGATCAGTTGCAGCGTGCCGCCATTGAGCACCAGGGCGCTGTTGGCCGACAGGCGATTTGCGCCATCCAACACCAGCGCACCGCCACTGAGCTGCGTCGCGCCGTTGTAGGTGCTCGCGCCCGACAGCGTCACGGCGCCACTCTTGATTTCAACATTGCTGAAGTTGGAGATCGAACCGGCGTACGCGAAGCTGTTGCCCGCCCCCGGATTAACCACCATCGTATTGCCGCTACCCGTACCGCCGTTGATGCTGCCGACGATGCTGCCACCGGAGATGGTCAGGCTGTTTTTACCGCTACCCATCTCAATCGCCTTGCCGCTGCTGGCGCCGTTGATGATGCCCGCGTTCACGATGACGGTATTGTCGGAGCCGGTTTTGATGGCGGCATTGACGGAACCGCCACCCCGGATGGTGGCGCCGGCGTTGTTGTTGATGGTGACGACATAGCCGCTGGCCGCGCCCACGGTGACGATGGCCGAATCGCTCTGGCCGCGTATCAAACCGCCGTTCTGGTTGGTGATGGTGGCATTGCCGTACAGGCCTTCACGGCTGCCTGGCGAGCCGGCGATATCGTTGCCGGCCAATGTGATGCCGCGTCCGACGGCGTTGCTATTCCCTGCGGAGACCAGGCCTTCAATGGTGCCGGAGTTGACGATCACGCCGCCGCCTACGCTCAAGCCTTCGCTGAATGCCAGGCCGTCGGCTGGCGCGCTGAAAGCGTTGGCCGAGCGAATGATGCCGGTGTTGGTGACGTTGGCGATGCCGTCGATATCCAGGCCATCGCCGTCGCCCGTCACGCCCATGCCGATGATGGTGCCGTGGTTGGTGATGGTGGCGATCTGCTTGCCGTTAAAGCCATCCAGGTTGACGCCCGAGCCATTGCCGCCTCGGATAGTGCCGCCCACCGCATTGGTGATGTTCATGGTGAAGGTCTGCGTCCCATCCTTCTGTCCACCGGTGATGCCGTGGCGACCGCCGTCGACCAGGCCAGTCGCGCCGTTGACGATGACCACGCCGCTGTTGTTTTGCGCGTCGATGCCGTCGCTGCTGCTACCTGTCTTGGTGATCGAAACGATGGAGCCGTAGTTGTTCACCACGCCGCCCACGCCGGGACGCACGGAGTCCGCCTCCGATGCCTGAAGCAGCCCGTAGTTGTTCACGATGTTCACGCCGGTGGTAATCGTGGAAAAGTCCACCGCCTGCGATCCGCCTGCGCTGGCGTTCGCCGAGATCATCGAACCGTAGTTGGTCAGCGTGACGCTGGCATTCGCCTTGTTCATCTGGATCACGTCGCCGTCGGCGGCCAGCATCTTCGCGGTGCTATTGGTGGCGCTGCCGTTGATGATGGTCAGGCCGGTGACGCCGGTGTTATCGCGTATCACGCGGCCGTTGCCGGTCTGGCTGATGAGGCCCTGGTTGTCCAGCGTGGCGTTTTTGTCGGTGATGGTCACCGCCACCGTGCCGCCGCCGACAATCAAAGAACCACTGCTGGTGATGGTGCCGGTCTGGTTCTTGCCCAGCGTTTGCGCATCGGTGTTGGCATTACTCAGCGTGCCGGGGAAAACGATCACCGGATTGGCGGCCGAAACACTCAACGGCAGTGCTGCGGCGAGCAGCAGGAATTGAATGGCGGAGGAAGGTTTCGACAGCGCGATCGACATGGTTTGTCCCGGATATTGTGTGAGCAAACCTTCAATATCCCATAATATTGTGACACTGCCGTGACGCTGTGGCGTCCTTGCACAACGCCTGTGCGATGCACCTGCAAGCTGCTATGCTGCCGCGCTGCCTTTCAACTCAGGAGATTCTTCATGCAGAACATAGCCGGGCGCACGACGGCGCTTGCCACGGTCATCATCGCTGCGGCGCTGGGCTTTATCGCCTATCAGGGAACGCGCGGCCATCAAGGACCGGAACTGCCGACGCCCTATCAGGCAGTGGCGCTGATAAATGGCCAGATGTTTTATGGCCGCATGGAGCAAACCGGCGGCGATTACCTCACCTTGCGCGACGTGTTCTACATCCAGGGCAGGCAGAATCCAGAGACCAAAGCCGTGACCAGTGTGCTGATCAAGCGCGGCGGCGAAGCGCATAGCCCGGACCACATGCTGATCAATCGCCAGCAGGTGCTGTTGATCGAACCGGTGAAGACCGATTCGCAAATCGCCAAACTGATCGCGGAGCAGAACGCCGCTCCGCGCTAAAACACTGGCAGGCCTGGCCGGCCCGCCCCTTGCATCAGAACGCAGTCAACGCCTTGGTGAACTTGATCAGCCACAGACGGCTTGGACGCTCGCGGTCCTCGCCGCGTGCGACGCGGATCGTGTTCGCGGCATTGCAGCCGGCCGCAGTGCTGGTGATGATGACGCCAGCCGCATCGACATTGCACTTGGTGACATCCGCATCGTTCACCGCCACGCCATCCGCGCTGAAGATTTTGGTTTTCATACCGAAGTCATTATCGTTCGACAGTGCCAGCGTATTGCCGTCGACGATGGTCAGGCCTTCAGCCTTCTCCGCCTGCCAGCCGACCGCGTTCAAATCCAGCAGCAGCGTTTTCTTCAGCGTCGTCACCGATTTCCAGTCGGTGCCGTTGACCACCACGCCGCCCATGCTGCTCTTCTCCAGATCCGAAGTCTTGACGTTGTAGCTTGCTGCAGCGATGTCGGTTGCCGCGCCGATCTCCACCAGCATCAACTTGTTGAACACTTTGCCGTTCGGCGCCGCGCCCTGTTCGATGACGATGAATTTACCGTTACCCAGCGCGACCAGGTCACCCAGCTTGGCGTTGCCGGTGCGGCCGTCCTGGTAGTCGGCGGCGTCGAGTGGGTACGCGTACATCTTGCCCGAGGTTCCGGTGCTTGGATCGAATTCCACCCAGCGCGTGAAGCGCGCGTAGCGTTCGATCGCCTCGCTCTTGCCGGTCACCGAGTAGCTCGCGTTGCCGTCGGTGAGTGGGCTTTGCAGGAAACCGTGCAGCTTGTCGGTGCTGGTATCCAGCGTCAGGCCTTCCATGCCGCGATTGGCGCGACGCTTCAGGAAGATGTCCGGCAGGCCGCTGCCCGGTGCGTATTTGTTCAGGATGATGCCGGTGGCAGGATCGAGCTTGACGATGAACGGTCCATATTCGTCGGAGATCCACAGCACGTTGCGCTTCTTGTCGACGACGACGGCTTCGGTATCCAGGCCGCCTGCATTGAAGGTGGCCTTGCTGGTGGCGTCGTACTTCATCGCGTCCATCACCGGCAGTTCGGCCGAGTTACCCACTGCGCCAGGTGCGACCGGCAGGCCGGAAGCATTGATGGTGGCAGAGACTTTGATCGGCGTGGACGACGTCAGCACCGCGCCGGTTTTACCGACGGTGATCACGCCGAACGATGGCGTGAAGCTCGGCGACGGGAATATCTTGGCGCCGGTGACACCGCCGCCGCTCAGCGCTGGCAGATTTGGTCCGTCGCCGTTCGGGCCGCGGTCGGTCAGGCCGTAGAACTCCAGGTCGCCGTTGGCGTTGGTGCCCTTGAAGGCCAGCGACGAACCGTAGGATGGCAGGAAGCCCAGCGGGAATTCTTCCTTGACCTTGGCGTTGCCGCCTTCATACGGCACGTAGTAGCTGGCCGCTGCCTGTATCTGATAACGCGTAACGTTGACGGCGACCGCGCCGAGCGGCGTGGTTTGCGTGAACGACTCGACGACTGGCGTGCCGACTTTGGAAGCCAGCGTATCTTCGAAGTGCTCGCGCACCAGCGCGCGGCGGCTGTCATCGATGGTGCGGGCGGCGTATTTGGCGCCGGCGGCGGTCAGGTTGGCGCTCATCGCGGTGTTGAAGGCGGTGGCGTCGAGGGAGAAGTCAGCGCTCTTGGCGGCCAGCGCGGTTTTCACATCGGCGGCGATCTTGATGCCGTTCGATGGATCGCTGTCTTCATCCAGTAATTGCAGGGCCAGCAGGCGGTTGACGACCTTGCTGTCCTTGACGTCGGTCACGCCGGCCAATTGCAGCGGCGTGATGGTGGCGGCGCACGGCGCGCTACCCAGCGCAACGCCGCCGATGCTGAAGCTGACGGTATCGCCGGCGTAGCAAGTGAACTCGCCCTTGGCCGAGGTGCTGGCTTTCGCGGCGGTGCCGGCGACATAGTCCAGGTTCTCAACGGCGCCATCGAGGAAGACGCCAGTGGTCAGCGTTTTGGCTGGCGTAGCCGTGTCGTTACTACTGCCACCGCAGCCGGCCAGCACGGAGAACACCGCGAGCGAAATCAGGGAAAAGTTTTTCATGCGTAGCTAGCCTCAGTTGAAAAAGAGGAAAGCTTAGCGACCATAGGTTACATGGATGTGACAGACGAAAAAACCCCCACTGGCACAGAGCGCGATCTTGAGCGCGTTCTGGCTGGTGGGGGTTTTTAGGTAGTAAAGAGCGGCAGTGCCGCGCTGAACAAATGGCCGCGGAATGCGAAAAGCCCCGACCAGGTAAGGCGACAGGCAATGCCTGTCGTCGAACGGAAGGGGCTTTCAAACGAAAAAAGCCCACCAGATCACTGGTGGGCTTTTCTCTTTATAACTAGCCTGACGATAACCTACTTTCACACTGGTTGCAGCACTATCATCGGCGCAGAGTTGTTTCACGGTCCTG
>NZ_JAQQPR010000054.1:0-22073 GCF_036688705.1 Duganella sp. S19_KUP01_CR8
GCGGAGCGGACGGGACTCGAACCCGCGACCCCCGGCGTGACAGGCCGGTATTCTAACCAACTGAACTACCGCTCCAACAAAACACTGGGTACTACGTTTTACTACCTGCAAAACTGGTGGGCGGTGAGAGGCTCGAACTCCCGACCTAAGCCTTGTAAGGGCTCCGCTCTACCAACTGAGCTAACCGCCCGTTTTGCCTTGAGTGAGCCGCTTTACTGCTTGCTGCTCACTGAAGTCCGTTAGTTTACAGCATCTTTCAAAGCTTTACCAGCTTTAAATTTAGGAACTTTCGCTGCCTCGATGATGATCTCTTCTTTGGTGCGCGGATTGCGGCCGGTACGGGCAGCGCGTTCGCTCACGGAGAAGGTACCAAAGCCGACCAGGGTGACGCTGTCGTTCTTTTGCAGGGTGGTGGTTACACCGTCGATCACCGCGTCGAGTGCGCGTGCAGCAGCCGCTTTCGAGATATCAGCGGTAGTAGCAATATGGTCGATCAATTCAGTCTTATTCAAAGCAATTCCCCGTCACAAAGGTTATATCGTTTTAGCCCGCAGATAACGGTATTTGAATACCGTTGTCAGGCCGAGAAAAATCTCAGGCCGTATTAAACAAGCCAGCCCGCCCCTGTGTCAAGCGCTGCACCATAGAAAAATGGGGTCAAATAACAAACAGGCGCTATAAAAGCGCCTGTTTGTGCATCAGCAGTTACTAAACACTAGTAAAAGTTAATGTTTTACCACTTCCGTTTGGCCGTCCACCTTGGCGGCCGCGGCGGCCACGGCTTCCACCGGAACCGTCTCCGTCAGCGCCACCGGCATGCGTTCCAGCGCGATTTCCAGCACTTTGTCGATCCAACGCACCGGCACGATTTCCAGTTTGTTTTTGACATTGTCCGGGATGTCGGCCAGGTCCTTGACGTTCTGCTCAGGGATCAGCACGGTCTTGATGCCGCCGCGCTGGGCCGCCAGCAGTTTCTCTTTCAGGCCGCCGATCGGCAACACTTCGCCGCGCAGCGTGATCTCGCCCGTCATCGCCACGTCGGCGCGGACCGGAATGCCCGTGAATACCGACACCATCGCCACCGTCATCGCCGCGCCGGCCGAAGGACCGTCTTTCGGCGTTGCGCCTTCCGGCACGTGGATGTGGATGTCGCTCTTCTCAAACACTTCGTTCTTGATGCCCAGGCGGTTGGCGCGGCTGCGCACCACGGTGCGGGCTGCCTCGATCGATTCCTTCATCACGTCGCCCAAGGTGCCGGTGCGGATCACCCCGCCCTTGCCCGGCATCTGCACGGCTTCGATGGTCAGCAGATCGCCGCCCACTTCGGTCCATGCCAGACCCACGACCTGGCCGATCTGGTTTTCCTTCTCGGCCACGCCGAAGTCGTAGCGACGCACACCCAGGAACTTGTCCAGGTTCTTGTTGGTGACGGCGACCTTTTTCTCGGTCTTCTTCAACAACAGCATCTTCACGACCTTGCGGCAGATCTTAGACACTTCGCGTTCCAGCGAACGGACGCCGGCTTCGCGGGTGTAGTAGCGGATGATGTCGCGCAACGCCGACTCGGCCACCGAAATCTCGTCTTCCTTCAGACCGTTGTTCTTGATCTGCTTAGGCAGCAGGTAGCGCTGGGCGATGCTGGTCTTCTCGTCTTCCGTGTAACCGGACAGGCGGATCACTTCCATGCGGTCCAGCAGCGCCGGCGGGATGTTGTACGAGTTCGACGTCGCCACGAACATCACATCGGACAGGTCGAAATCGACTTCGATGTAGTGGTCGGAGAAGGTGTGGTTCTGCTCGGGATCCAGCACCTCCAGCAGGGCCGACGACGGATCGCCGCGGAAGTCCGCGCCCATCTTGTCGATCTCGTCCAGCAGGAACAGCGGATTGCGCACGCCGACCTTGGCCAGCGACTGCAGCACCTTGCCCGGCATCGAACCGATGTAGGTACGGCGGTGGCCGCGGATCTCGGCTTCGTCGCGCACGCCGCCCAGCGCCATGCGCACGAACTTGCGGTTCGTGGCGCGGGCGATGGACTGGCCCAGCGAGGTCTTGCCGACGCCCGGAGGACCGACGAAGCACAGGATAGGCGCTTTCAGCTTGTCGACGCGTTGTTGCACCGCGAGGTATTCCAGGATGCGCTCTTTAACCTTGTCGAGGCCGTAGTGATCGCCTTCCAGCACTTTCTCGGCGTTCGACAGGTCGTTGTTGACCTTGGACTTTTTCTTCCAAGGCAGGCTGACCAGCGTGTCGATGTAGTTGCGCACCACGGTGGCTTCGGCCGACATCGGCGACATCAGCTTGAGTTTTTTCAACTCGGCGGTGGCCTTGTCCAGGGCCTCTTTCGGCATCTTGGCCAGCGCGACTTTTTTCTCCAGCTCGTCCAGGTCGGCGCCGTCCTCGCCCTCACCCAGTTCCTTCTGGATGGCTTTGACTTGCTCGTTCAGGTAGTACTCGCGCTGCGACTTTTCCATCTGGCGCTTGACGCGGCCACGGATGCGCTTCTCGACCTGCAGAATGTCGAGTTCGCCTTCCAGTTGGCCCAGCAGGTGCTCCAGGCGCTTGGCCACGCTGAAGATTTCCAGGATCACCTGTTTCTGCTCAAGCTTCAGCGGCAGGTGCGCGGCGACGGTGTCGGCCAGGCGGCCGGCGTCGTCGATGCCCGACAGCGAAGCGAGGATCTCAGGCGGGATCTTTTTGTTCAGTTTGACGTACTGGTCGAACTGCTGAACGATGGCGCGGCGCATCGCTTCGATCTCCGAATCGTCGCCCAGCTCGGAATCGAGCGGCGTCAGATCGGCGATGAAGTGCGTCGGCGCATCGGTGATGCGGTTGATGCGTGCGCGCTGAGCGCCCTCGACCAGCACCTTGACGGTGCCGTCCGGCAGTTTCAGCATTTGCAGAATATTGGCCACGCAGCCGATCTCGTAGATATCGGAAGCAGAAGGTTCGTCCTTGGCAGCGGCTTTTTGCGCGGCAAGCATGATGCTCTTGCCCTGCTCCATAGCGGCTTCCAGCGCCTTGATCGATTTTGGGCGCCCTACGAACAGCGGTATCACCATATGCGGGAAAACTACAACATCCCGCAGCGGCAATAACGGCAGTTGAGTTTGCTCAGTTAATTTGGAAGTTGTCATGGCGTACCTTATGTGAAAGCGTGATTATGATGTGGGCGCTGTTCTGCCGAATCACAAGACCGACCTGCAAGAAATAATTCTCCTAAAAAAGAGTATTTTCAAAGAAGCCAATCATGTTCTAAAAAAACGCGACAAATAAAAAAGCCACGCGTGACAAACGATGCTGTCACGAGTGGCTTTCCGAATGAAGCCTGCATTCTTTTATTGATTTAAATTGTACCGCCTTGCCCCACGGATGCGAAATGAATTTTTCTGCTGAGTGGGGTAAGTGTGCACAAGTTATTTAATTCTCACCAGACGCTTTGGCCTGGTCTTGGTAGATCAATAAAGGTTTGGCGCCACTGGTGATCGTATTTTCATCGATAACCACTTTGGTGACATTGGTTTCATTTGGCAGCTCGTACATCGTATCGAGCAGCGCGTGTTCCAGGATCGAGCGCAGGCCGCGCGCGCCGGTCTTGCGGGCCAGCGCTTTCTTGGCGATGGCATGCAGGGCGGCCGGACGGATTTCCAGTTCGGCGCCTTCCATGTCCAGCAGCTTGGCGTACTGTTTGACCAGTGCGTTCTTCGGCTCGACCAGGATCTGGATCAGCGCTTCCTCGGTCAGCTCCGACAGCGTGGCGACCACCGGCAGGCGGCCCACCAGCTCGGGAATCAGGCCGAACTTGATCAGATCTTCCGGTTCCGCTTCCAGCAACACGTCGCTGGCGCTGCGTTCCTTCTTGCTCTTCACGCTGGCCGAGAAACCGATGCCGGATTTTTCCGAACGGTTGGAAATCACCTTGGCCAGGCCGTCGAACGCGCCGCCGCAGATGAACATGATGTTGGTGGTGTCGATCTGCACGAAATCCTGGTTAGGATGCTTGCGGCCGCCTTGTGGCGGCACCGACGCCATCGTGCCTTCGATCAGTTTCAGCAGCGCCTGTTGCACACCCTCGCCCGAAACGTCGCGGGTGATCGATGGATTGTCCGATTTGCGCGAGATCTTGTCGATCTCATCGATGTAGACGATGCCGCGTTGGGCTTTTTCCACATCATAGTTACAACTCTGCAACAATTTCTGGATGATATTCTCAACATCCTCGCCCACATAACCGGCTTCGGTCAGCGTGGTGGCGTCGGCGATGACGAACGGCACGTTCAGCATGCGGGCCAGGGTCTGCGCCAGCAGGGTCTTGCCCGAGCCGGTAGGACCGACCAGCAAGATGTTGCTCTTGGCCAGTTCGATGTCGTCTTTCTTGCCCAGGTGCTTGAGGCGCTTGTAGTGGTTGTACACCGCCACCGACAGGATGCGCTTGGCCGTTTGCTGGCCAATGACGTACTGGTCCAGCAAGTCCTTGATTTCATGCGGGGTCGGCAGGTCCGACTTGGCGCCCGTGACCGACTCGATGGCCGAGGTTTCATCGCGGATGATGTCATTGCACAGGTCAATGCATTCGTCGCAGATGAAGACCGACGGGCCGGCGATAAGTTTCTTTACCTCGTGCTGGCTCTTGCCGCAAAACGAGCAGTACAGTAATTTTTCGCCGCTGGAGGATTTTTTGTCTGACATGGGGCAGTTTTCTTTGGGTTACAGAATGGCTTAGCTGTGCCGGGAAGCAGCTTATGACTACATGCTACCCGAAATAAAAACGAAACGCCCGAACGATTAATCGCCCGGGCGTTCTTTTAGCAATGCTGCGAAGGAAGCATCAAGCCCGGTTGGACAACATTTTGTCGATCAAACCGTACTCTACAGCCTCTTCCGCCGACATGAAACGATCACGATCGGTATCTTTGGCGATCTGCTCGACGGTTTGACCCGTGCGTTCAGCCATGATCGAGTTCAGACGGTGGCGCAGGTACAGGATTTCCTTGGCCTGGATTTCGATATCCGAAGCCATGCCCTGCGAGCCGCCGGACGGCTGGTGGATCATGATGCGCGAGTTCGGCAGCGAGAAACGCTTGCCCTTGGCGCCGGCTGCCAGCAGGAAGGCGCCCATCGAGGCGGCCATGCCGGTGCACAGCGTCGACACGTCAGGCTTGATGAACTGCATCGTATCGAAGATCGCCAGACCGGCCGAAACCGAGCCGCCTGGGGAGTTGATGTACAGCGAGATATCCTTGTCCGGATTTTCGCTCTCGAGGAACAGCAACTGGGCGACGATCAGGTTCGCCATCTGGTCGTTGACGGGGCCGACCATGAAGATTACGCGTTCCTTCAACAGGCGCGAGTAAATATCATAGGAGCGCTCGCCGCGGCCGCTTTGTTCGACCACCATCGGCACCAGGCCGAGCATTTCAGTGTCCAGCGCCGGATTACGGTTCATACCAGTCATTCCATTTCCTTGTGAAGCAGCTAGGGTCAGAAATCGTTTGCCGCTTAGCCGTCATCCTCGCGCAAGCGGGGATCCATAGAACGCTTGCTCAGTATGGATTCCCGCCTTCGCGGGAATGACGGCGGCTACGGCGCCGTCTCTATTCTATCCTAGCTGGATTACGCTTGTGCGTTGCTTCCCATCAGTTCGTCGAAGGCCACAACCTTGGACGAAGTTTTCGACAGGCCCAGGACGTAGTTAACGACGTTTTCTTCCAATACAAGGGCTTCGACTTCAGCCAGGCGACGACGATCGCTGTAGTAGTACTTCAGCACTTCGCGTGGGTCTTCGTAGCTCTGTGCGAAGTCTTCGACTTGCGCTTTGACCTGTTCAGGCTGGGCTTGCAGCTTGTTCTCGCCGACCAGTTGCGACAGGATCAGGCCCAGGCGTACGCGACGCTCGGCTTTTTCCGCGAACAGTTCTGGTGGGAACGGGATGTCCTTGACGTTCATGCCGCGCTGAGCCATGTCTTGACGGGTCATTTCGGCCAGGCGCTCGGTGTCTTGAGCGATCAGCGCTTGTGGCACGTCCAGGGTGGCGGTTTTCACCAGCGCATCCATCACGGCTTCCTTGTTGCGGGCTTTGACACGGCCGGCAACTTCGCGTTCCAGGTTGACTTTGATGTCTTCGCGCATTTTAGCGACGTCGCCATCGGCCACGCCCAGCGACTTGGCGAATTCGCCGTCGACTTCCGGCAGATGCGCCCATTCCAGTTTCTTCAGGGTGATGGTGAACGATGCGGTTTTGCCGGCAACGTCTTTACCATGGTAGTCCTCTGGGAAAGCCAGTGGGAAGGTCTTGGCTTCGCCGACTTTCAGGCCGACGGTGGCTGCTTCGAATTCTGGCAGCATGCGGCCTTCGCCCAGCACGAAAGCGTAGTCTTCAGCTTTGCCGCCTGGGAATTCAACGCCGTCGATCGAACCGACGAAGTCGACGGTCACGCGGTCGCCGTTGGCAGCAATCGCTGCGCCGCCGTCGCCGTGTTCGCCAGCTTCACCCTTGGTGTGGAAATGCACGCGCTGTTTGCGCAGGATTTCGATGGTTTTGTCGATTTCGGTTTCCGAAACGTCAGCCTTGACGGTTTCGATTTCCACGGTGGTCAGGTCGCCAACGACGACTTCCGGGTAGATTTCGAAGGTTGCGTCGAAGGCCAGTACGCCTTCCGCCGACTCTTCCTTAGGCTCGATGCGTGGGTAGCCTGCTACGCGCAGTTCGGCGGAATTGGCGGCGTCGTTGAAAGCACGGCCAACTTTATCGTTCAGCACTTCGGTCTCGATCTGATAACCGTATTGTGCTGCGACCATTTTCATAGGAACTTTACCCGGACGGAAGCCTGGTGCCTTAGCCGATTTGGCTTGCACTTTCAGACGCTTCTCAACTTCAGCGCGGACCTCGGTCAGCGGGAAGGAGATCGTGATACGACGTTCGAGTTTGCCTAAGGTTTCGACTGCAGTTGCCATGTAAAAATCGTCCAAAAAAATAGTAATACAGTTGGTGCGAGGAGGGGGACTCGAACCCCCACACCATTGCTGGCGTCAGGACCTAAACCTGGTGCGTCTACCAATTTCGCCATCCTCGCGGCATGTTTGCACAAAAGCAAAGGGCGACCCGTAAGTGAAAACGGTCGCCCTATTCCCGCTGAACTCTGCGAGAGCTTTCAACTTCAACGCGGTATTTTAACGGGTTTTTCAGCGAAATGTGACGATTTTTAATATGTCGCCAACATTCCGCTGATTTTTCCTTATTTCACTGGCTTTTTCACTCTAAACCACGCCGCATACAACGCCGGCAGGAATAATAAAGTCAATGCTGTCGCTAATATCAGACCGCCCATGATGGCCACCGCCATCGGCCCCCAGAATACCGAGCGCGATAGCGGGATCATCGCCAGCGCCGCCGCCGCGGCCGTCAGGATGATAGGACGGCAACGGCGCACCGCCGATTCGACGATCGCGGTCCACGGATCGTGGCCGGCCTTGATATCCTGCTCGATCTGGTCGACCAGGATCACCGAGTTACGGATGATCATGCCGAACAGCGCGATGATGCCCAGGTTGGCCACGAAGCCCAGCGGACGGCCCAGCAGCAGCAACGCCATCGCCGCGCCCGCCACGCCCAGCGGACCGGTCAGGAACACCAGCAGCGCCCGCGAGAAACTATGCAGTTGCAGCATCAGCAAGGTGAAGATGATGAAGATCGCCAGCGGCAGGTTGGCCGCGATCGACGCTTCCGCCGTGCCGCTGTCGGCCGCCGCACCCTTGACGGTGATGGCGTAGCCGGCCGGCAGGTTGTCGCGCAGCTGCTTCAGCTTCGGCTCGATCTGGCCGGAGACGGTCGGCCCCTGGATGTTGTCGGCCACGTCGGACTGCACGGTGATCGCCCATTCCCGCCCTTCCCGCCACACCACGCCCGGCTCCCACACGAAGTGCGCGCGCGCCAGCTGGCTGATCGGCACCGACTTGCCGCTGGCGGTCGGGATATTCGTATCGTTCAGGATCGAGATGGTGTTGCGCTCCTCGATCGGCTGGCGGATCTGGATGTCGATCAGCTTGATATCCTCGCGGAACTGGCCGATGGTGGTGCCGGACAGGATGGTGTTGGCCGCCCGCATCACGGTCTGCGAAGTCACGCCCAGCGCGCGCATCTTGTCCTGGTCCAGGTCGAGGCGCAGCACCTTGATCGATTCATTCCAGTTGTCGTTGACGCCCAGCGTGTTCGGATTGGCGCGCATGATGTCCTTCACCTGGTCGGCGATGGCGCGCACCTTGTCCACTTCGCCGCCGGTCACGCGGAACTGCACCGGATACGGCACCGGCGGCCCGTTCGGCAGCAGCTTGACGCGGCCGCGCACTTCCGGGAAATCGTGCTTGAAGATATCGACGATCTTGTCGCGCAGCGCCGAGCGGGCCTTCAAATCCTTCGGCAGCACGACAATCTGCGACACGTTAGTCTGCGGGAAGATCTGGTCCAGCGGCAGGTAGAAGCGCGGCGAACCGGTGCCGACATAGCTGGTCACGCTGACCACGCCCTCCTGCTTGCGGATGAAGGCTTCGAACTTCTTCACCTGCGCCTCGTTGGCGGCGAAGGTCGTGCCTTCCGGCGTCCACAGCTCGACCATCAGCTCGGGCCGGCTGGAGTCAGGGAAGAACTGCTTCTCGATGAACTTGAAGCCGTACACGCCCAGCGCGAACACCACCAAGGTCGCGACGATGGTGGTCTTGCGGTACTCGACGCACCAGTTGACCACCGCGCGGAACTTGCGGAAGCCCGGCGTGTCGAACAGGTCGTGCTCGCTGCCGCCGTCGGCGTGTGGCTTGACCTTCAGCAGCACGTAGCCGATGTAGGGCGTGAACACCACCGCCACCACCCACGAGATCACCAGCGCCAGCGCGTTGACCGAGAACAGCGAGAAGGTGTATTCGCCGGCCGCCGACTTGGCCAGGCCGATCGGCAGGAAGCCCGCCACCGTGATCAAGGTGCCGGTCAGCATCGGGATCGCGGTCGAGGTGTAGGCGAAGGTGGCGGCGTCGAAGCGCGACATGCCCTCCTCCATCTTGCGCACCATCATTTCGACGGCGATGATGGCGTCGTCCACCAGCAGGCCCAGCGCGATGATCAGCGCGCCCAGCGAAATCTTGTGCAGGTCGATGTCCAGCATGCGCATGCACAGGAAGGTCACCGACAGCACCAGCGGTATCGTCAGCGCCACCACCAGGCCGGGACGCACGTCCAGTCGCAGCTTGGGCTTGGTATGCAGGCCCAGCGCGACAAAGCTGACGGCCAGCACGATCAGCACCGCCTCGATCAGCGTGTGGACGAACTCGCCCACCGAGGCCTTGACGGCTTCAGGCTGGTCGGACACGCGCTCCAGCTCGATACCGACCGGCAGCTTGGCCTTCATCGCGGCGACGGTCTTCTCCATGTGTTTGCCAAGCTGGATGATGTTGCCACCCTTTTCCATCGATACGCCCAGGCCGATCACTTCCTTGCCGTTGAAGCGCATCTTATTACCCGGCGGGTCCTGGTACAGGCGCTTGATGGTGGCGAAGTCGCCCAGGCGGAAGGTGGTGCCGTTGGCGCGCAGCTCCAGCTCTTCCAGGTCCTTGACGGTCTTCAACGCTCCGGTCACGCGCACTTGCAGGTTGTCGGTCGGCGTCACCAGCACGCCGGTCGCTTCCACCGTGTTCTGGGTGGCGATCTGGTTGGCGATGGCTTCGATCGGTATGCCCAGCTGGGCGAACTTCTTGTGCGAGAACTCGATGTTGATCTTCTCGTCCTGCACGCCGAACAGCTCGACCTTGGACACCAGCGGCACGCCCAGCAGCTGCTGGCGCACGAAGTCGGCGTAGTCCTTCATCTCGGCGTAGGTGAAGCCGTCGCCCGACAGCGCGAAGATGGAACCGTAGGTATCGCCGAACTCATCGTTGAAGAACGGCCCCTGCACGCCCGGCGGCAAGGTGCCGCGGATGTCGCCGATCTTCTTGCGCACCTGGTACCAGGATTGCGCCACTTCCTTGGGCGGCGCCGATTCGCGCAGCTTCAGGATGATGGTGGTCTCGCCCGGCTTGGAGTAGCTGCTGATCTCGTCGATATCCGGCGTTTCCTGCAGTTTTTTCTCCAGCTTGTCGGTGACCTGCTCGGCCATTTGCAGCGAGGTCGCGCCCGGCCAGTTGGCCCGCACCACCATCGCGCGGAAGGTGAACGGCGGATCTTCATCCTGGCCCAGGTTGGAATAGCTGAGCATGCCGCCTATCAGCAGCACCGCGATCAGGTAGCGCGTCAGCGGGATGTGTTCCAGCGCCCAGCGTGAAAGATTGAAGCCGCCCATCATTTGGCGGCCCCCGCCACCACCGGCGCCGGTGCCGGGGCCAGGGCTGGGGCCGAGGTCGCAGGCAGGTCGTTACCGAGGATCTTGACCTTCTGGCCCGGCTTGAGCAGGTTGACGCCGGCCGTGACCACCGTCTGGCCGACCTTGACGCCGCTGCCCAGCACGATATCGTTGCCGGCCGCGCCGGCGATGGTCACCGGCACCAGCTTGACGACGCCGCCCTCGACCACCCACACCGACGAGGCCGATTTTTCATAGTACAGCGCCGTCAGCGGCACCTTGATCTGCGGCGTGGCAGTCTTGGAGGCGAACTGCACCACGGCGGTCATGCCCAGCTTGGCTTCGGCCAGCGAATCCGGAATCGAGACCTTGACGGTGTAGGTACGGGTGGACGGATCGGCCACCGGCGAAATTTCGCGGATCTTGCCGGCCACCGCGTTCTTCGGATCGGCCCACAGGCGCACCTGCACGTCCGGCACGCGGCGCAGGGTCTCAACCTTGTCTTCCGGCAGGCCGATGACGATTTCCTTCTCGCCCTGTTTGGCGACGCGCACCACGGGCGTGCCCGGCTGCACCACCTGGCCGACTTCGGCGTCGACCGCCGTCACCACGCCGTCAACATCGGACACCAGACTGGCATAGCCCGCCTGGTTGGACTGACCGCGATAGGCCGCCTGCGAGGCGTCCACATTGGCTTGCGCCGCCTTGTAGGTGGAATCCTTGGCGTCCAGCACGGCCTGGCTGACGAAATTCTTGCTGCGCAATTCCTGGTAGCGCTTGAGCTCCGCCTTGGCCAGGTCGCGGTTGGTCTCGGCGGCGCGCAGGCCGGCCAGCGCCTGGGCCTGGGCCAGCTGCAAATCCTGCGGATCGAGCTGCATCAGCACCTGGCCATGCTTGACCAGGGTGCCGACATCGACCTTGCGGGTGACGATCTTGCCGCCGACGCGGAAGGCCAGCCGCGATTCCACGCGGGCGCGCACTTCGCCGGAAAACTCGGCGTTGACGTCGACATCGTTGCTGGCGAGCACAATGGCGCGCACCGGGCGGATGTCTTCGGTTTTCTCGGCGGGCTTGGAGCAACCGGCCAGGACGGCGGCGGTTAAAACGCTCAGTATGAGGGGGTAAATCTGACGCTGTTTTTTAAAGGCGACCACGGTGTATTCCTTTAGCTTGCTCTGGAGTGTAGATGGCACTACTATTACGGCTCGGAAATTAATGACTTTCCGTTAATTTATTATATGCCGAGCGTATCCGTTTGCAAATGACTTTTGCGTCATTAATTTTAACTATGCTTTTTAGCAATACAATTTATGCCGGTTGAACACTACGAAAATTTCCCTGTTGCATCGTTTTTGCTGCCGAGCCGCTTGCGTCCGGCGGTGGAAGCGATCTACGCCTTCGCCCGCAGCGCCGACGACCTGGCCGACGAGGGCGACGCCACGCCGGAACAGCGGCTGGCCGCGCTGAACGCCTACGAGGCGGCGCTGGCGCACATCGAGGCGGGCGGCACGGGCCATGAACCGATGTTCGAACGGCTGGCGCAGGTGATCCGCGAATACGAGTTGCCGCTCAAGCCGCTGTACGAGTTGCTGTCGGCCTTCAAGCAGGATGTGCTGGTGAGCCGCTACGCGACCTACGACGCGCTGCTGGACTACTGCGCCCGCTCGGCCAATCCGGTCGGCTTCATGATGCTGCACCTGTACGGCCAGGCCGACGAGGAAAACATCCGCGATTCCGACGCCATCTGCACGGCGCTACAACTGATCAACTTCCTGCAAGATGTGGCGATCGACATCCATAAAGAGCGCATCTACATCCCACTGGAGGATTTGAACCGCTACGCGATCTCGCCGGCGGCGCTCGACCACGCCAGCGCCCGGCCGCGCTGGCGTTCGATGATGAAGTTTGAAGTGGACCGCGCCCGCGCCCTGATGCTGAGCGGCGCGCCGCTGGCCTTGCGCCTGAACGGCCGCATCGGCTTCGAGCTGCGCATGGTGGTGCAAGGCGGCCTGCGCATCCTGGACGCCATCGAGGCGGCCGAGTACGACGTCTTCCTGCACCGCCCCAAGCTGGCCAAACGCGATTGGCTGGGCATCTTCTGGGCCGCCGTGCGGATGAAAAAGCAGATGAAGGCCTTGTTCAAGGCCGCCTGAGGCGCGCCGGGCGGCGCCCGGCTCACCCGCTGAAATAGCCGCGCACGATTAAATCGTTGCCTCTGCACAATTTCCCTTCCTCATGCTACCTTCGCAGAAAATGGAGGGGTGGCATCATGCAGACGGAAGATCGGTCCTCGCGACCGGATATGGCAACATCGAAGGTGGTGGAATTGGGCGTCAACCTGCTGCAAAGCCGCGGGCGCGCGTTTGCGTCGGAATTTTTAGTGCGGCGGAATATTCCGTTCAGCGTCATCGTGCGGGTGCTGTCCGATCCGCCGGGGCGCCGGCGGGCCGGCAGCCTGCGGCGCTAGCTTACCGCTGAGTCGGCGGCCCCTTCAGCTCGACCACATTCCCCTCAGGGTCGGTCAGATAGATCGACGGCCCCTCGCCCTCCGCGCCATAGCGCGACTCGACCTGCCCGGCCGTAACGCCATGCGCCTGCAGGTGCGCGCGGATCGCCGCGTCGTCGAAAGGCTCCACCCGCAGACAGAAATGATCCATGTTGCGGCCCTCGGCGCCCGGGGGCGCGCCACCCATGCGGCCCAGCTTGCCATCGACCGGCACCAGGTCGATCAGAGAACTGCCTGCGCGCAACTGCACCAGGCCGATTTCATCCCGGCGCCGCTCGACCGGGCAGCCCAGCGCGCCGCAGTAAAACTCCAGCATGCGCTGCAATTCGACCACGCGCAGCACCAGATGATCGATTTCACGAATACGTATCATGCGTCCTACCTCCATAGCGACAGAAGCCCACATTGTGACACTTAAGCTATAGAATAGCGGCTTCGATGTCATCCTTGCTTTTTTATTCATGTCTCCCGACGACTACTGCCAGCAAAAGACCGCCCAGAGCGGCTCCAGTTTCTACTACAGCTTCCTGTTCCTGCCGCCGGAGCGTCGCCGTGCAATCACCGCCCTGTATGCGTTTTGCCGCGAAGTGGATGACACCGTCGATGAATGCACCGACGAGTCGATCGCCCGCATCAAACTGTCCTGGTGGCGCAAGGAAATCGCCAATATGTACGAGGGCCAGCAGACCCACCCGGTGACGCAGGCGCTGCAACCGCATCTGGCTACCTACAACCTGCAGCAGCAGCACCTGCAAGCCATCATCGACGGCATGGAGATGGACCTTAACCAGACCCGCTACCTCGACTACACGGCGCTGAGCAAGTACTGCTGGCACGTGGCCAGCGTGGTGGGCATCCTGTCGGCCAGCATCTTCGGCGCGACCAAGCCCGAAACGCTGCAATACGCGGAAAAACTGGGGCACGCCTTCCAGCTGACCAACATCATCCGCGACGTCGGCGAAGATGCGCGCAAAGGCCGCATCTACCTGCCGGTCAATGAGCTGCAACAGTTCAACGTCACCGCCGCCGACCTGCTCAACGCCCGCCACAGCGAGAACTTCGAGAAGCTGATGGCTTTCCAGGCCGCCCGCGCGCAAAAGGTCTACGACGAGGCGTTCGCG
The DNA here is from genome assembly GCF_036688705.1 of Duganella sp. S19_KUP01_CR8. Classification (NCBI taxonomy): domain Bacteria; kingdom Pseudomonadati; phylum Pseudomonadota; class Betaproteobacteria; order Burkholderiales; family Oxalobacteraceae; genus Duganella; species Duganella sp. S19_KUP01_CR8. The sequence goes on from NZ_JAQQPR010000054.1 coordinate 13,950, forward strand.
CTGCTGCCCAAGGAAGACCGCCGCGCCCAGCGCCCCGGCCTGATGATGTCCGCCATCTACCGCACGCTGCTGACCGAAGTGGAAGCCGACGGCTACCACGTGCTCAGCCAGCGCATCTCGCTGACGCCTATCCGCAAGCTCTGGCTGGCGTGGAAGACCTACATTCGTGGCTGACGAAGGCGTGGACAAGCGCGTCGGCAAGACCGAGCCGGGGCTGACTTCGCGTTCGGTGGCCGTGATCGGCGCCGGCTGGGCCGGTTGCGCCGCCGCCGTCGAAATGGCGCGCGCCGGCTACAAGGTCACGCTGTTCGAAGCGGCCCGCACCCTGGGCGGCCGCGCCCGCCGCATCGAGACCGACCATCGCCACCTGGACAACGGCCAGCACATCCTGCTGGGCGCCTACTGCGCAACGCTGCAGCTGATGAAGCGGACCGGCGTCGAGCGCGACCAGGCCTTGCTGTCGCTGCCGCTGCAAATGCGCTACCCGGCCGGCAGCGGCGGCATGGATTTCGTCGCGCCCAACCTGCCCGTGCCTGCACCGCTGCACCTGGCGCTGGCGCTGCTGCGCGCCAAGGGCCTGGACCGGGCCGATAAACTCAGCCTGGCGCGCTTCTCCACCACCGCGCGCTGGATGGGCTGGACCCTGCACGCCGATTGCAGCGTGACCGAGCTGCTGGAACGCTTCGACCAAACCCCGCGCCTGATCCAGCTGATGTGGCGCCCGCTGTGCCTGGCCGCGCTGAACACGCCGCCGGAGCGCGCCTCGGCCCAGGTCTTCCTCAACGTGCTGCGCGACAGCCTGGGCGCCAAACGCAGCGCCTCCGACATGCTGCTGCCGCGCGCCGACCTGTCCGCCCTGCTGCCCGAAGCGGCTGCGGCCTATGTCGAAGCGCATGGCGGCTCGGTACGCACCGGCGCCAAGGTGCAGGCGCTGCGCTCCATCGAAGGCCGCTTGTGGCAACTCGATATCAGCGGCGCAGCCGTGGGCGGCAACTGGAGCACCTATTTCAGCGGCGTGGTGCTGGCCACCGGCGCCAGCCAGGCAGCAGCCCTGCTGCACGGCATCCCCGATTGCGACACCTCGGCCCTGTGCGGCCAGCTGACCGCCTTCGAGCCGGAAGCCATCACCACCTGCTACCTGCAATACGATCCGTCCACACGGCTGGAACTGCCCTTCTTCGCCCTGCTGGACGACCCGGAACGGTACCAATGGGGCCAGTTCGTGTTCGACCGCGGCCAGCTGGACGCCAAACAGGCCGGCTTGCTGGCGGTGGTCATCAGCGCCTCGGGCAACGCCGCCGCCCAGAGCCAGGACCTGCTGGCCGAAGCCGTCGCGGTCCAGCTGGCGGCGGTATTCCAGCGGCCGGAGCTGGGGCGGCCGACCTGGTTCAAGGTCATCACCGAAAAGCGCGCCACCTACGCCTGCACGCCCGGCCTGGTCCGTCCGGACAACGCCAGCGGCCTGCCAGGCCTGGTCATCGCCGGCGACTACACCGCCGGCGACTACCCCGCCACGCTGGAATCGGCGGTCCGCAGCGGCGTCGCCGCCGCCGGCTTGCTCAAGGGGGCTACCATCTAGTCCCCGGTTTTTGTCGCCTGCCCCGCTATTTATGCAGCCTGTCACATGCCGATGGCATCTGGGCGAGCGCTTGCGTACAGTAGCACCATCGACAAAAGACAATAATTGGAATCAACATGAACATCTCTCTCAGCCTGAAAATCCTTGCCTTGATCGCCTTCGTCGCGGCCAGCACGGTATCCATCGTGCAGAGCGCACCGGTGGCAAGCAGCGCGATGGCCATGGCACACAACAGCGCAACATTGGGTATTTGATATCATGAACAAGCAGGCATACCTCGACGCGCTCAAACAGGCCATGCAGGGCCTGCCGCCGGAAACGGTGGCCAAGACCCTGGCCTACTACGAGCAACGCTTCATCGACGGCCTGGTGGCCGGCCGCAGCGAAGAAGAGGTCTACAAAGAACTCGACGAACCGCGCAAGGTCGCCATGACGCTGCGCGCCAATGTGCACCTGAGCGCCTTCGAACAAAAGAAAACCCCGGTCAACCTGGCCCGCGTGATGGTGTCCTTCATCGGCCTGGCGATCTTCAACCTGTTCATGGTGATCCCGGCGATGGTGTATGCCTCGCTGCTGGGCGCCGTCTACGTCTCCGCCTTCGCCTTCTACATCGGCGGCATCGCGCTGGTGTCCAGCGGCCTGTCGGGCCAGAACGAGCTGGCGCTGGAAGGCCCGCTGCGCCACGTGATGGAGTTCACCAACTCGCACTTCGACCCGAACGAGGAAGAGGACATCCAGGGCTGGCGCATGGCCATCAACAACATGGGCGTGCAGGTGAGCAAGGACCCGGACAGCACCGACAACAGCAACAGCGGCGACGAGAACCTCAGCCGCAGCGGCCGCCTGCTGAACCGCGCCGAAGCGGTCGCCACCGGCGACCTGCACATCACCACCGATTTCGACAGCGGCGCCCGCACCAGCCAGTCGCTGATCGGCTTCGGCCTGATCTTGGGCGGGATCGGGCTTTGCCTGGTCAGCATCGTCGTCACGCGCTACACCATGATCGGTTTGAAACGATATGTAGCAATGAACGTGTCCCTGCTTCGCGGACGCTAAGGAGTCATGACCATGCGCGCATTATTAAAAATCGGTACCAGCCTGCTGCTGCTGTCCTTCGTCCTGATCGGCATCAGCTACAGCATGTTGAAGGCCTACGGCAGCACCAGTCCGACCAGTTCGGCCGGCCGCGCCCTCGGCAGCGAAACCCGCAAGATCGACGCCATGGCCAGTGCGATCGAACTGAGTGGCCCGATCGACCTGATACTGATCCAGGGTCCGGTGGCGTCGCTGAAGGTGCGCGGCGAACAGCGTTCGCTGGCGAATATCGAAACCATCCAGGACGGTCGCGACCTGCACATCGGCACCAAGGGCATGCTGCTCAATCCGCGTCATCCGCTGCAGGTGGAGCTGGTGCTGCCGCAGCTGGAGGAGCTGGTGGTGCGCAGCAGCGGCGACACCAAGGTTACCGGCTTCAGTGGCGACAAACTGGAACTGCAATTGCACGGTTCGGGCAACGTCAACTTCACCGGCCGCTATCGCGAATTGAGCGCCAGCGCCCATGGCAGCGGACACCTGAACCTGAATGCGGGCAGCAGCGAAGATGTGGATCTGGAGATGGTGGGTTCGGGCCAGATCACCTCGTCCGGCAGCTGCAAGACGCTGAACGCGGAACTGACCGGCTCCGGCGACCTGGATGCGCGCCACCTGTCCTCGGACAAGGTGACGGTCAACCTGAAGGGTTCGGGCACCAGCCATGTCTTCGCCAAGCAGTCGGCGGACCTGACCTTGCGCGGCAGCGGCGATATCCGCGTCATGGGTAATCCGGACAACCGCAACGTCAGCCGCACCGGTTCCGGCGACGTCACCTGGGAATAATGGTTTAGTTTAGTTTCGGCCCAGCCAGGCCAGGACATCGCGTCCCGCCGCCTGGCCGCCGGCCAGGCAGGCCGTCAGCAGATAGCCGCCGGTCGGCGCTTCCCAGTCGACCATCTCGCCGGCCACGAACACGCCGGGAGCGGATTTCAGCATCGTCCCTTCCAACGCATCCCAACGCACGCCGCCGGCGCTGCTGATCGCTTCGTCGATCGGACGGGCGCGCTGCAGCCGCACCGGCAAACGCTTGATCGCCTGCGCCAGCCGGTCCTCGTCCGCGTATTGGTCCTTGCTCAAACACTCGCGCAGCAGGCCGGCCTTGACGCCCTTGATACCCAATCGGCTTTGCAGATGGCTGGCCATCGAACGCGCGCCGCGCGGCCGCGCCACCTCGTCCGCCACCCGCTGCGCCGCCAGGTCCGGCAGCAGGTCCAGGTAGATGGTCGCGCTGCCGTCGGCGGCGATCTGGTCGCGCAAGGCGGCCGACAGCGCATAAATCAAGCTGCCCTCGACCCCGCCCTGGGTGACGACGAACTGCCCCTGTTTGCGGAATTCCTTGCCGTCCGCGCCGGTGGAGACGATGGCGACGGTGGTCAGCGGCTCGCCCGCATGGCGGCTGCTGAAATGCTCGCTCCAGTCGACATCGAAGCCGCAATTGGCCGGCGCCAGCGGCGCCACGCCGACGCCGCGTTCCGCCAGCAATGGCATCCACGCGCCGTCCGAGCCCAATCGCGCCCAGCTGCCGCCGCCCAGTGCCAGCACCACCGCGTCGGCACGCACCAGCAGCTCGCCGTCGGGCGTGTTCAACACCAGCGCGTCCTCGCGCCAGCCCAGCCAGCGGTGGCGCATGTGGAACTGCACGCCGCTCTCGCGCAGGCGATGCAGCCAAGCGCGCAGCAGCGGCGCGGCCTTCATATCGGTCGGGAACACGCGGCCCGAGGTGCCGACGAAGGTCTCGACGCCCAGCCCGTGCACCCAATCGCGCACATCCTGCGGGCCGAAGGCGTCCAGCATGGAGCGCAGCGGCGCGGCGCCCTTGCCATAGCGCGTGACGAAGTCCGCATACGGCTCGGCGTGGGTGATGTTCATGCCGCCGCGCCCGGCCAGCAGGAACTTGCGGCCGACTGAAGGCATCGCGTCATAGACATCGACTTGCGCCCCGCCCTGCGCCAGGGTTTGGGCGGCCATCAGGCCGGCGGGACCGCCACCGATGACGGCAACGCGAAAAGGTGTCAAACTAGACTGCATGAATTCGGTCCGATAGAAGCATTGTTACAGGAGACAAGATGGGCGCGATATTTTGGATGAAACGCTATTTGCAGGCCGCCGTGCCTTTGTTCGTGATACTGGCGGCCGTGGAATGGATCAAGGGCTCGACCGCGCGCGAGGACTATCTGAGCGCCGCCGTGTGGGCGCTGGCGGCGGCGGCCATCTTTACCTACGCGGCCTGGCGCCGCTACCGCAGCGCCAAGGCCTGCGGCATGTGCGACGACCTGGAGGCCGCCCGCAACGCCGCCAAGGGCAAAAAGCAGTAGCTTAGCCGCCCGTCACCGGCGGGAAGAACGCCACCTCGGCGCCATCGGCCAGCGCCGTGTCGGCGCCGCACATCACCTGGTTGCAAGCCATGCGCAAGGCCGGGCTACCCAATGCCTGCTGCCAGACATCGCCGCGCGCGGCCAACTGGGCGCGCAGTGCGCCGACCGTGTCCACGCCTGCAGGCAGTTCCAGCGTCTCCGACGACACACCCAGCGACTCGCGCACGCTGGCGAAAAATTTTACGGTAACAGCCATCAGTGCACTAACTCGCTAAACGGTATAAATCGAACCGTGTCGCCGGCCGCGATGGTCTGGCCGGGCGGATTGTCGATCACGCCATCACCCCACACGGTCGACGTCAACACGCCCGAACTTTGATTATTGAACAATTCAAGCCCGCCGGCGGCGTTGATGCGCGCGCGCAGGAACTCGTTGCGCTTGTCGGCCTTGGGCCAGTTGAAGTCGGCGCGCATCATGAACGCGCGCGGCGCCAGCATATCGGTCACGCCTTGCAGCCGCAGGATGAACGGACGCACAAACATCAGGAAGGTGATGAAGCTCGACACCGGATTGCCCGGCAAGCCGACAAAGAATGCCTGCCCCACCTCGCCGAACGCCAGAGGCTTGCCCGGCTTGACGGCGATCTGCCACATATTCAGCTTACCCTCCGCCTCGACGGCCGGCTTGATATGATCCTCCTCGCCGACCGAGACGCCGCCGGAAGTGATGATCAGGTCATGCCCTTGCGCACACTCACGCAGCACGGAACGGGTAGCGTCCAGTGTATCGGGTACGATGCCGAAATCGGTGATCTCGCAGCCCAGGTTTTCCAGCAGCGCGCGCAACGTGAAGCGGTTGGAGTTGTAGATGGCGCCAGGCGCCAGCGGCTCGCCCGGCATGGTCAGTTCGTCGCCGGTGAAGAACACGGCCACGTGCAGCCGGCGCTTGACCGGCAGCTCGGCCAGGCCGACCGAAGCGGCCAGGCCCAGCTCCTGGCTGCGCAGGCGCGTGCCGGCCGGCAGGATGATGCTGCCGTTGGTGATGTCCTCGCCGGCGCGGCGTATCCACTCGCCGGACTTCGGCGCGTGGCGAACCGTAACCACATTGCCCGCCAGCTCGCACTGCTCCTGCATGACGACGGCGTCGGCGCCTTCCGGAATCAATGCGCCGGTGAAGATGCGCGCGGCGGTCCCCGGCAGCAAAGGCTGGCCGACGTGGCCGGCCGGTATGCGCTGCGACACCGTCAGCGCCGCATTGCCGCTGGCGCAATCGGCGGCGCGCACCGCGTAGCCGTCCATCTGCGTATTGTCCATGCCCGGCACGTTCATGCCGGATACCTGCGCGTTCGCCAGCACGCGGCCGTTGGCCGACAGCGTCGGCACGGTTTCCACATCGGTCACCGGCCGCGCGGCGGCGGCCATCAGGGCCAGCGCTTCGCTGACGGGCAGCAGGGGCTTGTGTGCGTTCATCGTTACAGGCCGGTGTTCGCCGCGATGTAGGCCTTCATCTTCTCCACGTCCGGCGGCATGACGACGAACTTCTGCGGCAGGTCCTCGATGTTCTCGAAGCCTTCCGGACGTTCGGCGTCCTCGCCCAGCGCATCGAGGATGGTTTCGTTGAACTTGGCGGCCAGCGCGGTTTCCAGCACGATCATCGTCACGCCAGGCTCCAGATTCTCGCGCGCGACCTTGATGCCGTCGGCGGTGTGGGTATCGATGACGATGCCGTAGTCGTCGGCGACGTCGCGGATGGTGTTCAGGCGGTCTTCGTGGGTGGACTTGCCGGACTTGAAGCCGTACTTGACCACCTGTTTGAACTCGTCGCCATCGGCGCCAGGCTTGCCGGACAGGTCGAAGCCGCCGTGGGTTTCCACTTTCTGGAACAGCGCGCGGGTGCGGTCGCCGTCGCGGCCCACCAGGTCGTAGATGAAGCGCTCGAAGTTGGACGCCTTCGAGATGTCCATCGACGGGCTGCTGGTGTGGTAGGTCTCGGCCGACTTGCGCACGCGGTATACGCCGGTGCGGAAGAACTCATCGAGCACGTCGTTTTCGTTGGTGGCGGCGACCAGCTTGGCGATCGGCAGGCCCATCATGCGGGCGATGTGGCCGGCGCAGATATTGCCGAAGTTCCCCGACGGGACGGTGAACGACACCTTCTGGTCGTTGGAAGTGGTCGCCGACAGGTAGCCGCGGAAGTAGTACACCACCTGCGCCACCACGCGCGCCCAGTTGATCGAATTGACGGTGCCGATCTTCTGCTGAGCCTTGAACGGCAGGTCGTTGGAGACCGCCTTGACCATGTCCTGGGCGTCGTCGAACACGCCTTCGATGGCGATGTTGAAGATGTTCGGGTCCTGCAGCGAGAACATCTGCGCGGTCTGGAAGGCGCTCATCTTCTTATGCGGCGACAGCATGAACACGCGGATGCCCTTCTTGCCGCGCATCGCGTATTCGGCGGCGCTGCCGGTATCGCCGGAGGTGGCGCCGAAGATGTTCAGTTGCGCGTTCTGCTTGGTCAGCGTGTATTCGAACAGATTGCCCAGCAATTGCATCGCCATGTCCTTGAAGGCCAGGGTCGGGCCGTTGGACAGCGCCTGCAACATCAGTTTGGTGCCGTTCTCGCCCTCTTCCAGCATGCGCAGTGGCGTGATCTGACTGGCTTTTTCGCCTTTGCGGGCGTTTTTGTAGACTTCCTTGGTATAGGTCTTGGCGGTCAGCGCGCGCAGGTCGGCATCGGGAATATCGGTCGCGAACTTCTTCAGGATCTCGTAGGCCAGGTCGGCATAGGACAGCTGGCGCCATGCATCGAGCTCGGCGCCGGTCACTTGCGGGTACGAAGCCGGCAGGAACAGGCCGCCGTCGACGGCCAGGCCACCCAGGAGGATGTCGGAGAATTGTTGGGAAGACGAGGCGGCGGCCGAGGCGGCGGCGCGAGTAGACACGTATTGCATAGATTAGAAAGTCCGGTTGAGCTAACGGCTAAAGGGCAGAACGGTACGAAGCGAGCGGATATTATAGTGCGCCCGGCCGATTCCCGTAAAATCCTGTTGTTTTGCCATCACCCAACCCCGGGGTCAGGTCCCCCATTTGAGCATGAGCTCGGCTAGTACAGCCGAGCTCATGCTCAAATGGGGGACC
>NZ_JAQQPR010000055.1:0-20343 GCF_036688705.1 Duganella sp. S19_KUP01_CR8
CGCTGGCGCTGGCGTTGCTGCCCCTGGCGCTGGCGCCGGCGCGCGCCGAGGCGCCGGAGCCGCTGCGGCTGGTGGCGGCCGACCTGCCGCCGTATGCGATCGCGGCCGGCGGCGACAGCCCCGGTTCGCTGGTGGAAATCGTGCAGGAGCTGGCGCGCCGCGTCGGCACGCCGGCCACGGTGGAGTTCTACCCGTGGCAGCGGGCGGTGGTGATGACCGGCGTGCTGCCGCACACCGCGGTGCTGCCGCTGACCCGCACGGCCGAGCGCGAGCACCAGTTCCGCTGGCTGGTGCGGCTGCGCCAGCAGAACTTCGTGTTTGTGGCGCGCCACGGCAGCATCGACCCGCGCGAGCTGCGCGATCCGGCGGGGCCGGCGCGGCGGCGGCCGATCGCGGTGCTGCGCGGCTCGCCGCACAAGCAGGTGTTGCAGGCGCTGAACTTCGGCGCGGTGGCCGAATGCGCCAGCGTCAGGGAATGCATGCGCATGGTCAGCAAGGGCGTGGCCGACGCCACCTACGGCGGCGAGGACATCCACCGCCACGCCGCCAGCCTGGACGGCCACCGCGAGGCCGACTTCGATTTCAGCCCGGTGTTCCGCAGCGGCGACGTCTGGCTGGGCGGCTCGCTGGACTTCAGCGAGGACGAGGCGCGCAAATGGCGCGCCGCGCACGAGGCCATGCGCGCCGACGGCACCTTGGCGCGTATCCAGCGCAAGTACGGGCTGGCCGGCAACTGAGGCGGCAACTGAGGCGGCAACCGAAGTGGCAACCGGGCCGGCCTATTTCGGCCTGGCGCGGCGCGCCTGGATTTCCTTGATCAGCTTGAGCTCCTTGTCGCTGGCCTTGTCCAGCAGCGCCGCGTGCTTCCTGCCCTGTTCGGCGTACCCGGCCAGCTCCGGCGGCAGCGGCGTGTCCGGGTGCACCTGGTAGGCGATCCAGGCCGACAGCAGGCACATCGCCAGGGTGCCGGCCACGTAGGCGGCCAGCCACAGGCCGGTCTGGCCGCGCGCGCGGTGCAGCGCGCCGCTGACCTGCGCGGCCTCGCGGGTGGCGGCCTGCATCTGGCCGATCAGGCCGGCCACGGCGGCGTTGGCCGCCTCGCTGGCGGCGCGCGCCGCCTCGCGCCCGGTGGCCTCCAGCTGGACCGCGGCCTGGGTTTCGATCCGCACCGCCTCGGCGATGCGGGCGTCGATCTGGTTGAGGCTGATATGCGCCATGCGCACCAGCTTGTCGCAGCCGGCGATCTGCTTGGACAGGGTTTGCAGGTCGACGTGGAAGCGGTCGACCAGCGCGCCGTGGGCGTCGACCTTGTCGTTGAGCGAGTTGAAGAAATCGCCTTGCGATGTCGCGGGCTGCTCGTCTGGGTTCATGCGCTGCGCCTATTCGGTGACCGGGAAGCCTTATTGTAAATTCAAGCTACAATAGCGGCGTGAAAAAAATTCTGCTCATTCTGCTGCTGACCATCCTGCCCATCCAGTACGCCTGGTCGATGGCGGCCGTCTATTGCCAGCATGAGCCGGCCAAGGTCACGCATTTCGGCCACCATGGCCATCAGCACCAGGCGCAGTCCGACGACGGCGCCGACCAGGGCAAACCGGCCAAGGTCCACAGCGACTGCGAGGTGTGCCACCACGCGGTGCAGGCCTCGCTGCCGGGCGGCGTCGCGCCGGTGCCGGCGGTCGCGCCGGGCGGCCACGCGCCGCCTTTGCCGTCGCAATACCTGTCCCACATCTCCGACCGGCCCGCGCGGCCCAATTGGCTGCTCGTCGCCTAGCGCGACGAGGCCCTCGCCCCCTTTCTTAGACGCCTGAGTCTCGTCGAATTCCTGTTCCTATTGTCTGGAGAATTCGATGGTCAAGTATCTGTTGCCGCTCGTCGTAGCGGCATGGCCCGCCTATGCGCAGGCCGAAATCGAGCCGTCCGCGCCGCTGACGCTGCAGGCCGCGCTCGCGCTGACCCTGGCCGGCGGCGCCAACGCCGAACTGGCCGCCGCCCGCCATGAGCTGGGCGCGCTGGACGGCGCCGTGCAGCAGGCCGGCCTGCTGCCCAATCCCACGCTGTCGGTCGAACGGCTCGACACCCGCCGCAGTGATAGCGACCGCCGCGAGACCACCTTGCAACTGAGCCAGCCGCTGGAGCTGGGCGGCAAGCGCGCCGCCCGCGTGCAGGCGGCCGAGCGTGGCCGCGACAGCGCCGCGGCCGAACTGGCGCTGCGCCGGGCCGCGATCCGCGCCGCCGTGATCGACGGCTGGTTCGCCGTGCTGGCCGCGCAGGAGCAGCTGCGGCTGGCGCAGCAGGCGGCCGAACTGGCGCAGCGCGCGGCCGGCGCCACCGCGCGCCGCGTGGTGGCCGGCAAGGTGTCGCCGGTGGAGCAGACCCGCGCCCGCGTGGCCGCGTCGAGCGTGCAGCTGGAGCTGATCCGCGCCCGCAGCCTGCTGGCCGGCGCGCGCCAGCGGCTGGCGACCCTGTGGGGCAATCCGGCGCCGCGCTTCGAGCGGGTCGACGGCGCCATCGCGACGCTGTCGCAACTGCCGGAGCTGGCCCCGGCCGAGGCCATGCGCGGCCGGCTGCAGGGCGCGCCGGCGCTGGCGCTGGCCCGCTCGGAGCTGGCGCGGCGCCAGGCGCTGGCGCAGGTAGAGCTCAGCAAGCGCACGCCGGACCTGACGCTCAACGTCGGCGGCAAGCGCTCGCAGGAACTGGGGCGCACGCAGGCGCTGTTCGGCATCTCGCTGCCGCTGCCGCTGTTCGACCGCAACCAGGGCGGCGTGCTGGAGTCGGCACGCCGCGTCGACCAGGCGCGCGACGAGCTGGCCGCCACCGCGCTGCGGCTGGAGGCCGAGCTGGCGCAGGCGCGCGAGGAGTTCGACGTCGCCCGCCAGCAGGCTCAAGCCCTGCGCGCCGACATCCTGCCCGGCGCGCAAAGCGCCTACGAGGCCGCCAGCACCGGCTTCGAATACGGCAAGTTCGGCTTTCTCGACGTGCTCGACGCCCAGCGCACCTTGCTGCAGGCGCAAACCTTATACCTGAACGCGCTGGCGGACGCGCACCGCGCGCTGGCCGTCATCGGCCGCATCCTCGGAGAAGATCATGAATAAAACCCAGAAAATCACCATCGCCGTCATGGCGTTCATAGCCCTGCTGCTGGCGGCCCTGATGCTGATGCCCAAGCGCGGCGCAGCCCCGGCGGCGGCCGCCGCGCAGGCGCAGCCGGAACGCGGCGAGCATCGCGAGACGGAGCCGGGAAAAATCGCGCTCGACGATACCCAGGCCAAGGCCGCCGGCGTGGCGCTGGCGGTGGCGGCGCCGGCCAAGATCAGCGTCGCCATCACGCTGCCGGGCGAGATCCGCTTCAACGAGGACCGCACCGCCCACGTCGTGCCCAAGCTGGCCGGCGTGGTCACCAGCGTGCGCGCGGAGTTGGGGCAGAACGTCAAGCAGGGACAGGTGCTGGCGGTGATCGCCAGCAGCGGCCTGTCCGAGCAGCGCAGCGAACTGCTGTCGGCCGAGCGGCGGCTGGCGCTGGCCGGCACCACCTTCGAGCGCGAACGCCGCCTGTGGCAGGACAAGATCTCCGCCGAGCAGGACTACCTGCAGGCGCAGCAGGCGCTGAGCGAAGCCGAGATCGCGGTGCGCAACGCGCGCCAGAAACTGAATGCCATCGGCGCGGGGGCAACCACGGGCGCGGCGGCCGGCGCGGAGCTGAACCGGCTGGAACTGCGGGCGCCGTTCGACGGCGTGGTGATGGAGAAGCATCTGGCGCTGGGCGAGGCGGTGAAGGAGGATGCCGCCGTGTTCACCATCTCCGACCTGTCCGGCGTGTGGGCGGAAATCGCCGTGCCGCCCAAGGACCTGGCGCTGGTGCGCGTGGGCCAGACGGTGGTGGTCAAGGCCTCCGCCTTCGACGCCCAGGCCAGCGGCAAGATCACCTACGTCGGCTCGCTGCTGGGCGAGCAGACCCGCACCGCCAAGGCCCGCGTGGCGCTGGCCAACCCGGACCGCGCCTGGCGCCCCGGCCTGTTCGTCAGCGTCGACGTGCTGTCGGGGCAGGCCTCCGAGGCCGCCGTCACCGTGCTGGCCGACGCCATCCAGACGGTGGAGGACAAGCCGGTGGTGTTCGTCAAGGTGGCGGGCGGCTTCCGCGCGCAGCCGGTGCTGCCCGGCCGCAGCGACGGCAAGCGGACCGAGATCCTCAAGGGCCTGGCGGCCGGCGCGCAGTACGCGGCGGCCGGCAGCTTCGTGCTCAAGGCGGAGCTGGGCAAGGACAGCGCCGAGCATGCGCACTGAGACGGGGGACACCATGTTTGAACGCATCATCCAATTCGCCATCGCCCAGCGCTGGCTGGTCCTGCTGGCGGTGGCCGGCATGGCCGCGCTCGGCGTCTACAACTACCAGAAGCTGCCGATCGACGCCGTGCCCGACATCACCAACGTGCAGGTGCAGATCAACACCTCGGCGCCCGGCTACTCGCCGCTCGAGACCGAGCAGCGCGTCACCTTCCCGATCGAGACCCTGATGTCCGGCCTGCCCAGGCTGGAGCAGACACGCTCGCTGTCGCGCTACGGGCTGTCGCAGATCACCGTCGTCTTCAAGGACGGCACCGACATCTTCTTTGCGCGGCAGATGGTCAGCGAGCGGATACAGGAGGCGCGCGCGCAGCTGCCGGCCGGCGTCACGCCGGCCATGGGCCCGGTATCGACGGGGCTGGGCGAAATCTACCTGTGGACGGTGGAGACCAGGCCGGGCGCGAAGAAGGCCGACGGCACGCCCTACACGCCGACCGACCTGCGCGAGATCCAGGACTGGATCATCAAGCCGCAGCTGCGCAACGTGCCCGGCGTGACCGAGATTAATTCCATCGGCGGCTACGCCAAGGAGTACCAGGTGGCGCCCAATCCGCAGCGGCTGGCGTCCTACGGCCTGACCCTGCAGGACGTGGTGACGGCGCTGGAGCGCAACAACGGCAACGCCAGCGCCGGCTACATCGAGCGGCGCGGCGAGCAGCTGCTGGTGCGCGCGCCGGGACAGGTGCAGTCGCTCGACGACATCCGCAACATCATCCTCAGCAACGTCGACGGCGTGCCGGTGCGCGTGCGCGATGTGGCGGAGGTCGACGTCGGCCGCGAGCTGCGCACCGGCGCCGCCACCGAGAACGGCCGCGAGGTGGTGCTGGGCACCGTCTTCATGCTGATCGGCCAGAACAGCCGCGCGGTGTCGCAGGCGGTCGACCGCAAGATGGTCGACATCAACCGCAGCCTGCCGCCCGGGGTGCAGGCGGTCACCGTGTACGACCGCACCACGCTGGTGGACAAGGCGATCTACACGGTGAAGAAAAACCTGCTGGAAGGCGCGGTGCTGGTGATCGTGGTGCTGTTCCTCTTTTTGGGGAACATTCGCGCTGCGCTCATCACGGCGCTGGTGATCCCGCTGGCGATGCTGTTCACCTTCAGCGGCATGGTGACGTACAAGGTCAGCGCCAACCTGCTCAGCCTCGGCGCGCTGGACTTCGGCATCATCGTCGACGGCGCGGTGGTCATCGTCGAGAACTGCGTGCGGCGGCTGGCGCACGCGCAGGCGCGCCACGGCCGCGTGCTGACGCGCGCCGAGCGCTACGCGGAAGTGTTCGCCGCCGCGCGCGAGGCGCGCAGGCCGTTGCTGTTCGGACAGCTGATCATCATGGTGGTCTACCTGCCGATCTTCGCGCTGACCGGCGTCGAGGGCCGCATGTTCCATCCGATGGCGCTGACGGTGGTGATGGCGCTGGCGGGCGCGATGCTGTTGTCGATCACCTTCATCCCCGCCGCCGTCGCGCTGTTCATCGGCGACAACGTGGTCGAGAAGGAGCACCGCCGCATCACCGGCTGGTACGCGGCGGTGCTGGAGCGCGTGCTGGCCAACACGCCGGTGGTGCTGGCGTTCGCCGGCATCGCGGTGGCGCTGTCGGTGCTGCTGGCCACGCGCATGGGCAGCGAGTTCGTGCCCAGCCTGAACGAGGGCGACATCGCGATCCAGGCGCTGCGCATCCCCGGCACCAGCCTGACGCAGTCGGTGGCGATGCAGCAGCAGGTGGAGCTGGCGCTGAAGCGGCAGTTCCCCGAGATCGAGCGCATCTTCGCCCGCACCGGCACGGCGGAAATCGCCTCGGACCCGATGCCGCCCAACGTCTCGGACGGCTACATCATGCTCAAGCCGGAGTCGCAGTGGCCGGCGCCGAGGAAGTCGCACGCGCAACTGGTGGCGGCGATCCAGCAGGCCGCCGAACGCCTGCCGGGCAACGCCTTCGAGTTCTCGCAGCCGATCCAGCTGCGCTTCAACGAGCTGATATCGGGCGTGCGCAGCGACGTCGCGGTCAAGCTGTTCGGCGACGACATGGCGGTGCTGGGCGAGACCGCCGCGCGCATCGCCGCCAGCTTGGGCAAGGTGGACGGCGCGACCGAGGTCAAGATCGAGCAGACCAGCGGCCTGCCGGTGCTGACGGTGCAGATCGACCGCGGCAAGACCGCGCGCTACGGCCTGAATGTGGGCGACGTGCAGCAGACCATCGCCACCGCCATCGGCGGCCAGCAGGCCGGCACCATGTTCGAGGGCGACCGCCGCTTCGATATCGTGGTGCGGCTGCCGGACGCGCTGCGCAGCGACCTGGATGTGATGCGGCGCCTGCCGGTGCCGCTGCCGCGCGCCGGCGGCGCTGCGGCCAACTTCATCCCGCTGGGCGAGGTGGCGACCTTCGCCATCGCGCCGGGGCCGAACCAGATCAGCCGCGAGGACGGCAAGCGCCGCGTGGTCATCAGCGCCAATGTGCGCGGGCGGGATATCGGCTCGTTTGTCGCGGAGGCTGAAGAGCGCCTGCGGCAGGTGCAGATCCCGGCCGGTTACTGGACCAGCTGGGGCGGACAGTTCGAGCAGCTGCAATCGGCCTCGCGGCGCCTGCAGATCGTGGTGCCGGTGGCGCTGCTGCTGGTGATCGTGCTGCTGTTCGCGATGTTCGGCAACTTGAAGGACGGGCTGCTGGTGTTCAGCGGCATACCGTTCGCGCTGACCGGCGGCATCGCGGCGTTGGCCTTGCGCGGCATACCGTTGTCGATATCGGCGGCGGTGGGCTTCATCGCGCTGTCGGGCGTGGCGGTGCTGAATGGGCTGGTGCTGATCTCCTTCATCCGCAGCCTGCGCGAGGAAGGGCGCACGGTGGAGCAGGCGATCCGCGAAGGTTCGCTGGGCCGCCTGCGTCCCGTGCTGATGACGGCGCTGGTGGCGTCGCTGGGTTTCATCCCGATGGCGATCGCCACCGGCACCGGCGCCGAAGTCCAGCGCCCGCTGGCGACGGTGGTCATCGGCGGCATCCTCTCGTCCACCGCCTTGACGCTGCTGGTGCTGCCGCTGCTGTACCGGCTGGTGTATGGGCGCGAGCAGCCTGAAACGGCTTAAGACTTGGAGAGGCAAACGAGAAACAGACTAAATCGTTTGCCTCTTTTTTATCGTCCCGGCACCGGACTGGATTCGACGGAAAAAATCACCGAATTGATCTTCCAGCCATCCTTGGTTTTGACCAATTGCCACGCTTCTTTGCCCCAGTCCTGCTTGTGGCCGGCATTGTAGGACGTGTAGTCGAACCATACCTGCGCCAACTCGCCATCGGTATCGATGCGCACGTTCTCGAATGTCTCTTCGAAAGGTGTCTTGTCCTGCGAAACCGCGTCTATGTAGTCTTTAGGCGTGATGTTTGGGAGTAGTTTTCCCGGATTCGGGGTTTTGTGGCGCGCGAGGCTTTGGTCGCTCACTACGCCTATCCACGGTATGTCCCGTTTGAGGAACAGCTGCATGAAAGTTGCGGCATCCTTTTTGATGATCGAATCCCGAAAGGTCTCGACCACGTGCTGAATCTGATCACGATGCTCTTGGATGGTGGCGGCAAAAGACGGTTGGGTGAAGGCCATTAATACGCTGGCGGTGAGAATTGCGGCGAGTGTGCGTTTCATGATTACCTGTGGATGAGGGGACGGGTTCGTACATGCGTCCAGATAATCAAAAGACAAGTCCTACCTGGGCGTCAATATCATTTCCTGCCGCTCGCGCCGCATGCTGAATTGGTCCAGGAAATTGCTGCCCAGCAGAATGATGGGCAAGCCGCTCTCGTGGACGATGGCCTCAAGATTTCGGAGCTCCAGCTCGCCGATGCGCATCCTCTCTATGTGCACCCGGAAGACGTTGGCGACGCCGTTTGCCGTCGATGTGGTGCCGGGCTGTCCTTTGCGGTAGTCGATGCCGAAGCGGGCGGCGTCGGTCGCGGGCATCGCGATGTGGGTGGCGCCGGTGTCGACCAGCATCCGCGCACTCATGCCGTTGATGCTGCCATTGGTGTAAAACTGGCCGACGGCGTCCGCGCGCAAAACCAGCGACTGGTTCGCTCCGTTCTGTGCCGGATAGCGGCCCATGGCGATCGTCACCGACTTGCCATGCTCGGTGATGGTGGCGCCGTCGTTGTGAACGGCCAGCAGTTGAGAGCCCGGCGCTATGGTGCTGCCGATTGCGTAGGCGGTGGGTTCGCCGCCGTCCACCGTCATCAGCGCGCGATCGCGCACGACGCCCACCAGGCTGATATTGGCGGCGAAGGCATTTGCGCCGGCAAGGATGAAGCCGGCTGCTAAAGCATAGGTTGGAAAGCGCATGGTGGTCGGCGGAAAATGTTGGGAATTACTTAATTGCCGCTGAGCATAACATTTTAAGCCGGCTCAAAATGCGCACATCTTCACGCTATTGCCATCGCTATACAGGGTGACGTATTTTTGGCGGGCTCTAAAAGCTCTAAACGCTCTAATTCAGTAGAGATTGAACTAAATCGTTAGAGATCGCTCTAAAAAATAGGCCCGGCGTAGAAAAAATAGAGAAATTAGAGCCGAAATTAGAAAAATTAGAGCGAAGTCTAGCGAATTAGAACGATCTCTAACGATTTAGAGCTTTTAGAGTCGGAGAAAAAAATGTCCCTCCCTATACCCCTGCATCTACCGCACTACCTACTCCAAGGCCTGATAGACCGCACGCGCGAAGGCTGGTTCGGCCCGAAGACCGAAGCCGTGGTGTGCAAGCTGATTCAAGACTGGATCGACCGCAGCGGCGCCACGCCGGAGCTTCCTGAAGACGAACACGAAGACGAACACGAAGACGAACACGAAGCCACGCCAAACGCGGTGCATGACGCCAGCAAAGGCTATCAATGGAAGCAGCTCTTCCTGCCAAACGGCACCGAACTGCGCTCCACCTTTTGCGGCAAAAGCACCTACGCCAAAGTGCAGGACGAAGTCATCATCCGCGACGGCGCCCCGACCACGCCATCGCGGCTGGCCAACGCAAGCGGCTGCGGCACGCGCAATGCCTGGCGAGCGATCTGGTTGCGTTTTCCCGGCGAGCGCACATGGAAGCTCGCCGCTGCCTGCCGCGCGGACGAATAGAGGGCGCTACTCGCCGACCGGCGCCAATCGAATGGCCTGCCCGCCGCCGGGCGCCAGTTTGAGTTGCAAGACGGTCTTGGAAGTGACGGTCTTCTTCTCGATGACGATATCGAAGCGGTGGCTGTTGCGGTAGTCGGCGTGCTCGCCGTCGCGGTAGATCTCGGCGGTGTAGCGCTTGCCGGCGTCGAGGAAGGACAGCGGCAGCGACAAGGTGCGCGCCGCGCCGTCCGTCACCGAACCGACGTACCAGTTATCCGAATGGCGGTCCTTGCGGGCGATGGTCGCATACTCGCCCACCGCGCCATGCAGCACGCGCGTGTCGGCCCAGTCGGTCGGCACGTCTTTGATGAATTTGAACGGCCCCGGATACTTCTCGTAGTTCTCGATCAGGTCCGCCGCCATCACCACCGGCGAGTAGATCACCACGAAGCTGGCCAGCTGCTTGGCCTGCGTCGAGTTGATCGGCTTGCCCTTCACGCCCTCCAGGCTCAGGATGCCAGGCGTGTAGTCCATCGGCCCGCTCAGCATGCGGGTGAACACCAGGTTCGCTTCATGATCGACGCCGTTGATCGGATTGCCCCAGGCGTTGTACTCCATGCCCCGCGCGCCCTCGCGCGAAATCCAGTTCGGCCAGGTGCGGCGCAAGCCGGTGTCCTTGATCGGTTCGTGCGTGTCGATCGCCAGCTTGTAGCGCGCCGCCTCCGTCACCGCCTTCAGGTAGTGCCGCGATCCCTCCTGCGAATCGGTGTAGGCGTAGTGCGTGCCGCCGCCGGCGCTGCGGAACTGCGCCGTGCCGGCATCCGTCACGTAGCCGGACTTGATGCTGTCCACGCCGTGCTTAGCGTACAGCTGGTAGCCCGCATCCATCTGCTCCTCGTAGTGCGCGACGTTGCCGCCGGTCTCGTGGTGGCCGATCAGGCGCACGCCCTTGCCGATGGCGTAGGCGCTGGCCGCCGCCAGGTCGAAGTCGGGATACGATTGCGTGAAGCTGAACTCCGAACCATCGCCGTACCACTTGCCGTCCCAGCCCAGGTTCCAGCCTTCCACCAGCACGCCGCGGAAGCCGTGTTTGGCGGCGAAGTCGATATAGCGCTTGGTATTGTCCGTGGTGGCGCCGTGCTTCGCGCCCGCGCCCCAGGTGCTGTGCTCCAGGTGCATCTCCCACCACACCCCGACGAACTTGGACGGATGCACCCACGACACGTCGCCCAGCTGGTTCGGCTCATTCAGGTTCAAGATCAGGTCCGACATATACAGACCAGCGGCATTGTCGGCGATCTGCATGGTGCGCCACGGCGTGGTGAACGCGCCCGTGCGCTCGACCGGCGCGCCGGTGGCCGACGGCGTCAGCTGCGCGCGCAGCTTCTGGCCATCGACCTTGCGCAACCACATCGACGCATAGTCGACCAGCGCCGCTTCATGAAACGCGATATGCGTGCCGTCCTTGGTGCGTATGGTCAGCGGCGTGTTGGCCGTGCCCACTTCGCTCAGCGGCGTCTTGGCGATCGGGTATTCCAGCGCGGCCATCTCGCCGGCCGTCTGCCACCACGCGGTGGCCGGCGCGGCGACCACGAATTCGGTCAGCTCGTCGGCGATGCGGGTCTGCGGCAGCTGCGGCTGCTCCGGCAGCTCGTAGCGGAAGCCGACGCCGTCGTCGAACACGCGGAACACCAGCGCCATGCGGCGGTTCTGCTGCGCCTTCTGCACCAGCTCCAGCCGCAGCTCGCGGTAGTGGTTGCGCACGTAGCGGCGCTCGCCCCACGGCTGCTCCCAGGTGTCGTCATGCTCGCTCACCGCCTGCCCGGCCAGCGTGAAGCCGCCGTCCAGCTGCGGCGCGTTGGCCAGCACAAAGCCCAGCCGCGACGGCGCGATCAAGGGCTTGCCGTTGCGCCGCACCTGGTATGCCAGCCGGCCGTCGCCGCTCAATTGCAGCGACACGCTGATCTTCTGGTCGGGCGAGGCGACGGTGGCCAGGGTGTCGTCGGCGCGGGCCGACGCGGCGCAGGCGGCCAGCAGCAGGAGCGCGACGGCGCGGCGGGAAGTGGGCAGCAGGGACACGGGTGGTTTCCTTGATCGCATGAGGGGGACCGCACATCATGCCAGAAAACCAAAAGCGCCTGCCGGCGGGGAAGTGAACAATTAGCAAATGTGTCATAGAATGCGGGATTCGCTTTTTATCGACATCGCACATGAAATACATCAAGCAGTTGAGCATCGCGGCCGTGGTGGTGGCCGTCGCCGGCGCGGGCGCCTACCTGGCGCTGCGCGGCAAGCAGCCGGCCGGCGCGCCCGCCGCCCCTGTGGTTGCCGGCGCCACGCCGGAGATCATGCCGGAGCTGCGCAATATGCTGGCGGCCTACCGCAAGATCATCGTGCTGCTGGCCGACGAGAAGTCGCTGTCCGAGTCGGACCGCAAGGCCGCCGGCCAGGTCGGGCAGTCGCTGTTCCACGAGAACCTGGAACGCCTGGCCAAGGTGCAGGCCATGCTGGCGCAAACCCAGGCGCTGCCGCCGTCGCAGCGCGACGCCGCCGACGATGCGCTGCTGTCGTATATCGAATCGGCCAGCGACCTGTTCGACGCCGACCGCCTGGCCTTCCGCGAAGTGCTGCTGTCGCTGCAAAAGCTGGCGGCCGCCGACCAGACCCTGCCCGCGATCAAGCTGCACAAGCGCGTCAGCGAAGACCTGGCGGCGCTGGAGGACATCGAGAAGCAGTACGACAAGGAGATCAACGACATCTTCTCGCGCTTCGACACGCGCGCCATCACGCCCAAGCGCGAACGCTGGGACGACTACGTGAGCCACCTGCGCAAGCTGTACGCGCGCGAGCAGATCATGAAGGACTACGGCGTCATCGTGCCGTATCCGGAGCAGCCCAAGTCGGCCGAGCAGGAAACGCAGGCCAAGGAAATCTTCGGCAACGCGCTGCCGCCCAAGACCGTGGTGCTGACCTTCGACGACGGCCCGCACAAGAGCTACACCGAGGAAGTGGCGGCCATCCTCAAGCAGTACAACGTGCCGGGCGTGTTCTTCCAGGTCGGCCAGAACCTCGGCAAGCTCGATGCGCAGGGCAAGCAAACGCTGAACAAGAACGCCGACGAGAGCCGCCGCCTGATCGACGCCGGCCACACGGTGGGCAACCACAGCTTCAGCCACGCGCTGCTGTCGAAGGAAAAGGGCGAGCAGCTGTACGGCGAGATCGCCAACGCCGACCTGCTGCTGAAGGCCACCGACGCGCGCCGCTCGGACCTGTTCCGCTTCCCGTACGGCGCGCACAACGCCGAGGGCCTGGCCATCCTGTCCAAGCTGGGACTGCGCTCGGTGATGTGGAATATCGATTCGCTGGACTGGGCCGACCCGGTGCCGAGCTCGATCGCCAACCGCGTGCTGACCACCCTGAACAAGGAGCAGCGCGGCATCATCCTGTTCCACGACATCCACGAGCGCAGCGTCAAGGCGCTGCCGATGGTGCTGGATAAACTGATCGCCGACGGCTACAGCTTCGCGGCCTGGGACGGCCACGAATTCAAGGTGAGCAAGGGTGGCAAGCCGGAGCCGGAGAAGATCGCCGTCAGCACCGGCTACGCCAACAGCTACGCGGTGGTGATCGGCATCAACGACTACCAGAAATGGCCCAAGCTGCAGTACGCGGTGCAGGACGCCAGGGCGATCCGCGACACGCTGGTCAACCGCTTCGGCTTCGCCGGCGAGCGGGTGTTCACGCTGTCGAACGGCGAGGCCACGCGCAACAACATCCTGGCGCTGTTCCACGACAAGCTGGCCGACGCCCAGCTGAAGAAGGACGATCGCATCTTCGTGTTCTTCGCCGGCCACGGCGCCACCCGCCAGCTCAGCTCCGGCCGCAACCTGGGCTACATCATCCCGGTCGATTCGGACCCGCAGCAGGTCAGCTTCGACGCCATCCCGATGACGGATCTGCAGAACATCGCCGAAAGCCTGAACGCCAAGCACGTGCTGTTCGTGATGGACGCCTGCTACAGCGGCCTGGGCCTGACACGCGGCGGCGGCAACAGCGCCTTCCTGCGCGATAACGCGCGCCGCATGGGGCGGCAGATGTTGACCGCCGGCGGCGCCGACCAGATGGTGGCCGACGGCGGCCCGAACGGCCACTCGGTGTTCACCTGGACCCTGCTGCAGGCGCTGAACGGCAAGGCCGATTTGAACGGCGACGGTTTGATCACCGCCACCGAGCTGGCGGCCTATGTGGCGCCGGCGGTGGCCAGCGTGTCGCAGCAGACGCCGGCCTTCGGCAGCCTGCCGGGATCGGAGGGCGGCGAGTTCGTGTTCCAGCTGCCGGTGGAGGCGGAGTTCCTCAGCGCGCAGTCGGCGCAGCTGTCGCCGGACGCGATCGCGTTGAACAGCAAGCTCGATAAGGGCCGCGACCAGAAGGCCGACGGCAACACGGTGCTGGTCAAGAACCTGCAGGGCGAGGAGCAGAAGATCGCCGCGCCCAAGCCGGTGGACGCGTCCAGCCGCCAGCTGGCGCAGCGCGCCAACGACAAGGGCCTGCAGCTGTACAAGGAGAAGCAGTACGCGCAGGCGGAAGCGGCGTTCACCGAGGCGTTGAAGTACCGTCCCGATTTCGGGCTGGCGGCCAACAACCTGGGCTTCGTCTACTACAAGCAGGAGAAGTACGCGGAAGCGGCGCGCTGGTTCGAGAACACGCTGCAGATCGACACCTCGCGCGCGATCGCCTACCTGAACCTGGGCGACGCCCGCATGCACCTGGGCGACGGCGACAAGGCCAAGAAGGCCTACACCAGCTTCCTGGAGCTGGCGCCCAACCACGCCAACGCCGCTTACGCCAAAGAGCAGCTCAAGAAACTGTGATCAATCCGGGGTCAGGTCCCCCATTTGAGCATGAGCTCGGCTAGTACAGCCGAGCTCATGCTCAAATGGGGGACCTGACCCCGGGTTAGAGGCTGCCGGCGCGTTCGATCACCAGGATGCGGGCCTGGCCGCGCGGATGGGCGGAGTGGGCGTCGCCTTGGTCGACGAAGAAGATGTCGCCCGCCTGCAGCCGCGCCGTCTGTTCGACGCCGTCGCTGCGGTAGTGCATGTCCACCTCGCCGTCCATCACGGCGAATACTTCCTGGCCGTCGTTGACGTGCCAGCCGTAGGGCTGGTCGGTCCAGTGCAGGCGCACCGTGGCGTCCTGCATGGCGGCGATCAGGTCGGCGCCCCAGGCGCGCCCGGCGCGGTAGTCCTTGCTGCGCACCACTCTCATGCCTCGTTCCAGTCGTATTCCATTTGCAGCGCGGTGCGCGCGGCCAGTTCGTGGCCGGCCAGCCGCGCCACCAGGTGCAGCGACATGTCCATGCCGGCCGAGATGCCGCCGCTGGTGACGATGCGACCGTTGTCGATCCAGCGCCGCTCGCCCGCCACCGTCAGGCGCGGGAAGGCGGCGCGCAGGTCGGCGATGTCTTCCCAGTGCGTGGTCACTTGCTGGCCGTCCAGCAGCCCGGCCTGCGCCAGCAGGAAGGCGCCGGTGCACACCGACGCCACCAGCTCGCACGCGGGCGCGGTGGCGGCGATCCAGCGTATCACCTCCTGCTTGTCCTGCTCCGCCGTCACCACGCCGCCCGGCACGATCAGCACGTCGATCGGGCCGGCGTTGCCGAAGTCCGCCTCGGGGAACACGCTCAGGCCGGCGCGCGCGCGCAGCATGGCGCTGCGCTGGCCGATGGTGCGCACGCGGAACGGCGCTGCCGATCCCGGCGCCAGCTTGGCTGCCATGCGCGTGGCGCAGGTGAATACTTCGTACGGCCCGGCGAAGTCGAGCACTTCAACGTCGTCGAATACATAGATGCCGATGGTGCGTGTCATGCTGGCTCCTTGCTGTCTGTAGAAGCGTCCATCATGCCTCGACGGCGGTTGACACAAATGACATTCATGGTTGAATATCTGCCATATGAAACCCATCGACATCTGGCTGCTCGTTTATCCCGGCTTCGTGCTGCTGGACGCCACCGGCCCGGCGCAAGTGTTCTCCACCGCGAACGACGAGGCGCGCGACGCCGGCCTGCCCGAACCGTATCGCATCCGCATGATCGCGCCAGGCGGCGGGCTGGTGGCGTCCACCGCCGGCGTCAGCGTGATGACCGAGCCGCTGCCGCGCTCTGGCCGCAGCCTGGCCGGCTCGACCCTGGTCGTGGCCGGCGGTCGCGGCCTCGAACGGGGCGACAGCGCGGCGCTGGACCCGGCCACGCTGCGCTGGGTGCAGCGCGCCGCGTTGGGGGGCAGCGGCGGTGGCGGCGTGCGGCGTTGCTGCGCGGTGTGCACCGGCGCCTTCGTGCTGGCGCAGGCCGGCCTGCTGGATGGCCGCAGCGCCGTCACCCACTGGATGGACGCCGCCCGGTTGCAGGCGCAGTACCCGGACGTGCAGGTGCTGGACGACGCGATCTACGTCAAGGATGGCCCGTTCTACACGTCGGCCGGCATCGCGGCCGGCATGGACCTGGCGCTGAGCCTGGTCGAGGAAGACCAGGGGCGCGGCGCCGCGCTCGATACGGCCAAGCGGTTGGTGGTGTTCTTCAAGCGACCCGGCGGCCAGCGCCAGTTCAGCTCCGAGCTGCTGGCGCAGGCCGATCCGCAAGGCTTGCACGGCCAGCTGACCGACTGGCTGCGCCCGCGCCTGAAGCGCCAGATCGACGTCGAGCAGATGGCGGCCGCGTTCGCGCTGTCGGTGCGCACGCTGCACCGCCGGCTGCGGCAGGAGGCCGCCATCTCGCCGGCGCAGCTGCTGCTGCGGTTGCGGATGGAGGCGGCCTGCGGCCTGCTGGAGCGGCCCGGCATGAGCGTCAAGCGCGCCGCCAGCCAGAGCGGCTTCGGCAGCGAGTACAATCTGCGGCGCGCGTTTGCCGCCCAGCTGGGCGTGGTGCCCAGCGATTACCAGGCGCGCTTTGGCTGAACCAGGTGTTGGAATAAATAAGCGGATGATATTGATGATGCGGGAATTCGAGAAGTGGGTGGCGCGCGTGCTGCTGCTGAACAGCGCGCTGGCGCTGGGCGTGTGCCTGGGCCTGCTGGGCGAGCCGCAGCCGGCCGACGCGCTGCCGCTGCTGTACAGCGCGGCCATGCTGGGCTTCCTGTCGGCCGTGCTGTCGCTCAAGCGCTGGAAGACCGGCCTGTGGGGCGGCGTGCTGTATTACGCGCTGCAGCTGTTCAGCATCTACCCGTTCGCCGGCGGCTGGCAGTTTGCGGTCAAGGCCGGCGTCAGCATCGGCCTGGTGCTGCGCTTCGCCGGCGGCGTGGTGGTGCTCAACATGGTGGCGCTGGCGCTGCTGGCGGCCACCGCCGCCGTGCTGGCCTGGCGCTATCGCGTGCCGAACACCTGACCGCCCAGGTAGGAGTAGTAGAAGCGCTGCTGGCTGGCGGCCAGCAGCACGCGGTGGGCGCGCAGGAAGTCGCGGCCCAGGATCATGTCGATGTGCTTGATGCCGAACTGCTGGGTGTTCGGGATCTCGGCCAGCAGGATCTGCGGGTGGCCGATGTTTTCCTCGCCGATGGCGAAGCTGTCGAAGCCGGCGCGCCAGTGCGGGGTCGGCTTGCCGGCCACGCCGACGCCGTCGCCGGCGGCGCTCACGCCCTGGGAGGTGGTGCTGACGCCCAGCGCGGCGGCCGTCGCAAGGTCGACCACCGACTGCTCGGCGCCGGTGTCGATCAGCGCCCGCAGCGGGCGGCCGTTCAGCTGCACCTGTACATAGGCGGCGCTGTGCTGGTCGCTCAGCTCCAGCGGCACGTCCAGCGCCTGGGTGTCCCAGTAGGCCAGCGATTTGGCGCTGCAGCCTTCCTCCTTGAAGAATTTCAGCTTGCGCTCGGCCAGCGCGATTTCCAGGTCCGATTGCAGCAGGTAGTCGGCGCCCACCATGCCGCCGTAGCCGGGATAGTCGAAGCCGTCGACCACCGGGAACCAGGCCTTGGCCACCCGCGACGGTCCGATGATCACTTCCTCCGGCTGGGCCGCGAACATGGCGGTGTCGCCGCCCATGCCACGCACGCGGTTCAGGGTGCGCGTCAGCGGCAACTGCTGGCGGTCCATCTCGGCGCGGGTCAGCAGCGTCCGGGCCGAGCCGGTGTCGACCAGCATGCGCACGGTCTTGCCGTTGACCTGGCCTTCGACGTAGGGCATGCCGGACGCGGCCTGGATGTTGATGTCGAGCGCGGCCAGCTCGGTGTAGCGGCAGGCGTGGGCGGACGGGCTCAGGGCCTGGGCGGCCAGCAGCAGGCCGGCGCCCAGCAGTCGTTGCAGGGTAGGGTGGGTCATGGTCGCCAATTTTACGGCTTGCGGAAGCGCAGGATGAACTGGTCGGTGTGGGCGCGGATGCCGGTCTCGAACACCTGGGCCGCGCGGTCGTCCTTGGGATTGCGCAGCGCCTGCGATTCGGCGTCGAGCACGAAGCCGGCCGCCAGCACCTCCTGCTTGACCAGCGCCTCGTCGATGCGGTGCAGCTTGGCCATGCCGGCCTCGTCCAGCCCCGGCTGCGCCGCGTGGTCCAGCACTATATAGTAGCCGCCCGGCTTGAGCGCCGCGTACACCGCCTTGTTCAGCTCGGCCGTGCCGGCGGCGCCGCTCCAGATGCGGATGTCGTGGTAATTCTGCGAGGTCCACACCACGTCGGCCTTGACCGGCACGTTGAGCGAGGCGGCGCCGACCGCTTCATGCACGTTGCCGCGGCCCGGCTCGGCCGACACGGCCGGCGGCAGCGGCTTGCCCTTCAGGCGGTCGAGCAGCACCTGCGGCGCGATCGCGTACACCGCGCCCTGCGGGCCGACCGCCGTGCTGAACAGGCGGGTGAAGTAGCCGCGGCCGGAGAAATAATCGACCACCACCTGGCCCGGCTGGATCTTGGCGAAGGCCAGCATCTCGGCCGGCTTGCGGTCGGCGTCGCGCGCCTTGTCGGCGTCCGGACGGGTGGCGTCGGCCACGGCGGCGGCGGCCAGCGGCGCCTGGCCGGCCGCGCCGGCGTGGCCGGCGGCCAGCCACAGGGCGCTGCTCAGGCTGAGCACGAACAGGGTACGGCTTGCGGGCATTAAGTTAGACAGTAAGTTCATGGCGGCGAGTCTCCGTGTTGGGGGCGAGAGTGGGATTATGCACCGGTCATCGGCTTGTCACACAGGCGATGCAAAATATCCTTGCGGATACATTTCTGCAATCCAACATGACGCAATGGCTAGCGCCCCAGACAAGTTTTTTATTCAAACAACCATATCTTTTCGGCAGGTTGCGCTGCCGCGACAATCTTGAAATAAGTTCTTTTGGGAAATTTACTGGGATATAATTGCCCTTCTGAAATTCCGCCGAATTGTTGCTGCAGGGCAGTTTCAGCATGTTTTTCAACTGCTGTACGGCAATTTAGTGGCTGAAAAAAAGTTTACTTAATGAAAGTCAAAATTCCGTCGTTATGTACAGTACGGGCCGGTTTTTTCCCGGCGGCATCACAAAAAAAGTTTTTAAAATAGCAATATATCCACTACAAGGGCTCGAACGACAGGCACAAGCTGGTCGTTCGAGTTGCTTTCTGAGCTGACAGAAGAAGTACCTCCAGGAGAATTAAATGAGTTTCGCGACCAACCTTACCACTGCGCAATTAGCCACGCTGAGCACTTCCCAGATCATTGCACTGGCGACTGCCGACATCGCGGCGTTTAGCTCGGACCAGTTGGCCGCGTTCACTTCTTCCCAGATTCCCGCCTTTACCACTGCCCAGCTCGCGGGCGGCATCACCACCACCCAGGCCGCCTACCTGACCACGCTGCAAATGAGCGTGCTGACCTCGAGCCAGATCGGCGCCTTGCAGACCGCCAGCTTCGCGCTGTTGTCGACCAACGACATCGCCGCCCTGTCCACCTCGGCCATCGGCGGCATCAGCGCCGGCCAGGTCAAGGCGCTGAGCACCAATCAAGTGGTGGCGCTGACCAGCAACCAGGCCGCGCAACTGAGCTCGACCCAGGTCGCCGCGCTGAGCACCAATGCCATCGCCGCGCTGGAAACGGCCGACCTGGTCGCCATCAAGACCGCCGCCATCGCCCTGCTGAGCAGCGCCCAGGTGGCCGCGCTGAGCACCGCCCAAGTCAACTCGCTGTCGACCGGCGCCGTCGCCGCGCTGAGCACCGGCAGCATCGCCGCGCTGAGCACCGACCAGGCCGTCGCGCTGACTTCGGCCGCCATCGCCGCCATGAGCACCGGCCAGGTCGCCGCGCTGACCAGCAAGGCGCTGGGCGCGATTGAAACCGCCGACATCGCCGGCCTGTCCACCAATGACATCGCCGCGCTGCGCACCGCGCAAGTGGTCGGCCTGTCCACCGGCCAGGTCGCCGCGCTGTCGACCAACCAGATCGTCGCCCTGAGCGCCGCCGCCGCCGCCGCGCTGGGCACCGCGCAGATCGCCGCGCTGACCACCCTGCAAGCGAGCGTGCTGAGCACCGCGCAAGTGGCCGGCCTGGGCACCAACGCCATCGCCGCGCTGGAAACCGCCGACTTCGCCGCGCTGTCGACCAACGCCATCGCCGCCCTGAGCGCCGCGCAGGCCAAGGCTCTGACCACCGACCAGATCGTCGCATTGACCACCGGCCAGGCCGCCGCGCTGACCACCGCGCAGGTAGCCGCCCTGAGCACCGGCGCCATCGCCGCGCTGGAAACGGCCGACCTGTCGGCGATCAAGGTCGCCGCCATCGCCGCGCTGAACTCGGCCCAGGTGGCCGCGCTGAGCACCACCCAGGTCAACACCCTGGCCACCGCCTCGGTCGCCGCGCTGAGCACCGCCGGCATCGCCGCGCTGAGCACCGCGCAGGCCGTCGCGCTGACCTCGGCGCAAGTGGCCGCGCTGGGCACCGCCCAGGTTGCCGCGCTGAGCACCGGCGCCATCGGCGCCATCGA
>NZ_JAQQPR010000056.1:0-17834 GCF_036688705.1 Duganella sp. S19_KUP01_CR8
GCGCCGTGCCGCGCCGCCGGCCGCCTCTGCGCCGGCGCCAGCGCCAGTGGCGAAGCCGGCGCACCGGCTGGCGCCTGTCCCCGCCCCGGCGCCAGCAAAGCCTTCCGCCATCGACCTGCTGGCCGAAGCCCGCCGGCTGGCCGACCTGGGACAACTGAAGGAAGCTGAGAACGTGAGCCGCGACCACCTGGCGCAGGCGCCCGATTCGGCGGAAGCCTATTTCATCCTCGGCCTGGTCAACGAACTGACGAACAAGCACAAGCTCGCGGAAGACTACTGGAAGCGCTGCATCTACCTGCAACCGGACCATTACGAAGCGCTATGCCACCTGGCCCTGCTGGCCGAGACCAACAACGACCCTGGCGCCGCCACCGCGCTGAAGGCCCGCGCCGCGCGCATCTACAAACGCCAGCAAGGATCCTGAGGGCGCCCAACCATGAATACGACCACCTCCCCTATCGCCATCGCCAGCATCGACGACTGCTGGAACCGCATCGGCGTCGTCGGCGACCAAAGCTGCGAGAAGCTGGAACAGGCGGTCCACTGCCGCAACTGCGACGTGTACGCGGCCGCCGCCCAGCGCAACCTGCAGCGCGTCGTCGGCGACGATTACAAAAAAGACTGGGCCGCCCATTTCCGCCAGGCCGCCGCCGGCGCGCAACAACTGGACGCTTCCTGCCTGGTGTTCCGCATCGGCCGCGAATGGCTGTCGCTGCCGACCAAGATGTTCGTGTCGGTGGCACAGCAGGCCAAGCCGCACCGCCTGCCGCACCGCGCGGAACGCGGCTTGAGCGGCATCGTCAACGTCGGCGGCACGCTGTATCCCTGCATGTCGCTGGCGGCGCTGCTGGGCATCGACGAAAACGAGGGCGAGGCCGCCACCGATCGCCACACCTTTGCGCGCCTGCTGCTGACGCAATGGGAAGACCAGGCCTATGCGCTGCCGGTGGCCGACCTGCACGGCATCCTGCGCTACGCCACCGCCTCGGTGCAGGCGCCGGCCGCCACCATCAACAAGGGCCTGTCGCGCTTCCTGTCGGGCGTGATAGCGCATGAAGACATGCATATCGGCGTGCTCGATGCGGCGCTGATCGGCTACCAACTTGCGAGGGTACTGCGATGAGCCAGAGCAGCGACAACAACGGAGACCTGAGCCAGTTTTCCATGCTGGACCTGTTCCGCATGGAGGCCGAAAGCCAGACCCAGATCCTGACCGACGGCCTGCTGGCCATGGAGCGCCTGAAGGACGACGCCGGCGCCATCGAATCGATGATGCGCGCGGCGCACTCGATCAAGGGCGCGGCCGCCATCGTCGGCCTGGAAGTGGTGGTGCAGCTGGCGCATGGCATGGAGGACGCCTTCATCGCCGCCCAGAACGGCAAGCTGGCGCTCACGCCCAACCGCGTCGACGTGCTGCTGGCGGGCGTCGACCTGATCCTCCAGCTATCGCGCCTGCAGGACAGCGGCGTCGACGCCTGGCTGGGCGCCAACGCCACGCTGATCAGGCAGACGCTGGACGCCATCGCCACCATCGCCTTCCTGCCCGAGCCGGTGAACCTGCGGGCCGAAGCCGGCCTGCCGCCGCTAGGCGCGCCCAGCGCGCCAGCCGTTGCCAGCGCCGCCGCGCCGGCCGCTGCCGCCGAGGAAACGCCGGCCATCGCGCCGCGCACGCCGGCGGCGCTGAAGGCCGCGCAGAACTTCGACCGGCTGCTGTCGCTGGCCAGCGAGTCGCGCATCAACGCGCACCAGATGCATCCCTTCATCCAGGACATGCAGCGCTTCAAACGCAACCAGAGCAGCCTGTTCGCGCTGGTCGAGCAACTGCACGAGGCGATCGCCAACAGCAGCGACGCCGGCCTGAAAGAGAAGTCGCTGCTGGCGCTGCAAAAGACCCACCCGCTCAAGCAGTTCGTGCTGGAGCATATCGCCGACATCGAGGCCTACGAGCGCCGCCTGCTGGCCGTTTCGCAAGGCATGGTGGACGAGGTGCTGACGCTGCGCATGCGCCCCTTCCGCGACGGCGTGCAGGCCTTCCCGCGCATGGTGCGCGACCTGGCCCGCAACATGGGCAAGGACGTGCAGCTGCAGATCATCGGCGAGGACACGCTGGTCGACCGCGACATCCTGGCCAAAATCGAAAGTCCGCTCAACCACATGCTGCGCAACGCCGTCGACCACGGCATGGACGCACCGGACGCCCGCGTCGCCGCCGGCAAGCCCGCCGTGGGCACCATCGTGCTGGAGGCGAAGCACCGCGCCGGCATGCTCAGCATCGAGATCAGCGACGACGGCCGCGGCGTGGACCTGGAAAAAATCCGCACCCGCGTGGTGGAGCGCAAGATGGCCAGCCAGCAGATGGCGGCCTCGCTGTCGCCGGCGGAGCTGCTGGAGTTCCTGTTCCTGCCGGCCTTCAGCCTGAAGGAAAACACCACCGAGATTTCCGGGCGCGGCGTCGGCCTGGACATCGTGCACGAAACCATACGCTCGCAGAACGGCACCGTGCGCATCGAATCGGAACTGGGCGTCGGCTTCCGCACCTTCATCACGCTGCCGCTGACGCAATCGATCGTGCGCGCGCTGGTGGTGGACGTCAAGGGCGAGGCCTACGCCGTGCCCATCGTGCAGGTGGAGCGCGTGGTCAAGGTGCCGCAGTCGGCCATCCACACGCTGGAGAGCAAGCAGTTCTTCGATCTGGGCGGCGAGCATCTGGGTCTGGTCTCGGCCTCGCAGGTGCTGGAACTGGGCGACACCGACGCCAGCAGCGACGAACTGGCGGTGGTCGTCATCGGCAGCGGCACGCGCCGCTACGCGCTGGTGGTGGAGGCGATACGCGGCGAACAAAGCCTGGCGGTGCAGGCGCTCGACCCGATCTTCGGCAAGATGCGCGACATCTCCGCCGCCGCCCTGCTCGACGACGGCGAGCCGGTGCTGATCCTCGACGTGCCCGACCTGCTGCTCTCGATCGACAAGCTGCTGCACGAAGGCGGCCTGCATCAACTGGCCAAGTCCGACCAGGCCGAGCGCCGCAAGACCAAGCGCATACTGGTGGTGGACGATTCGCTCACGGTGCGCGAGATGGAGCGCAAGCTGCTGCTCGGCCGCGGCTATCTGGTCGATATCGCCATCGACGGCATCGACGGCTGGAACGTGGTGCGCAGCGGCGACTACGACCTGGTGATCACCGACGTCGACATGCCGCGCATGGACGGCATCGAACTGGTCACGCTGATCAAAAAGGACATTCACCTGCATAAACTGCCAGTCATGATAGTCTCTTACAAAGACCGTCCCGAAGACCGCGCACGCGGGCTGTCGGCCGGCGCCGACTACTACCTGACCAAGGGCAGCTTTCACGACGAGACGCTGCTCGACGCCGTCAACGATCTGATAGGAGATGCCCGCAGATGAAAATCGCCATCGCCAACGATGTAGCCATGGCAGCCGAAGCGCTGCGGCGGGTCGTCGCCAGCACTGCGGAGCACCAGGTACTGTGGATCGCCCGCACCGGCGCCGAGGCGGTGCGCATGTGCTCGGACAACCGCCCGGACCTGATCCTGATGGACCTGAACATGCCGGAGCTGGACGGCGTCGAGGCGACCCGGCAGATCATGGAGCAAAGCCCGTGCGCCATCCTGGTGGTGACCGGGCGGCCGCAGGACAACGTCAACCAGGTGTTCCGCGCGCTGGGCGCCGGCGCGCTGGACGTGACGGCGACCCCGGTGCTGCAAGGCCAGCCCGGAGGCGATGCCGAACTGCTGGCCAAGATCCGCACCATGGACAAGCTGATACGCCACAGCGGCGGCAGCCAGGCGATGATGCCGAAGACGGCGTCCAGCGGCAACGGCGCCGAGTCGCACGACGGCATGGAGCGCGTCACCTCGCTGCTGGCGATCGGCGCCTCCACCGGTGGCCCGGTGGCGGTCTCCAAGATGCTGGCGGGCTGGAAGCCGCCGCGCGGCTGCGCGGTGGTGGTGGTGCAGCACATCGACCAGCATTTCGCCGACAATTTCGCCCGCTGGCTGGGCGAACAGCTGGAGATGCCGGTGCGCGCCATCGAGGAAGGCGACGAACTGGTGGCGGGCACCGTCCTGATCGCCAAGAGCAACGACCACTTAACGCTGGATCAAAACTATCGCTTGCGTTACGATGCAACCCCCAAGGACTACGCCTACCGCCCGTCGGTCGACGTGTTTTTCCATTGTGTGGCGCAGCACTGGAAGGGCGAAGCGGTGGGCGTGCTGCTGACCGGCATGGGCCGCGACGGCGCCGAAGGCCTGCTGGCCATGCGCCGCGCCGGCCACGCCACCATCGCCCAGGACCAGGCCAGCAGCGCGGTCTACGGCATGCCGCGCGCCGCCGCCGAGCTGGATGCGGCGCAGATGATTTTACCGCTGGCGAAGATCGGCACAGTCTTGCGCAACACCCTGGGCGGCCGCAGCTGATTTACCTTTAAAGAGAACACTGATGTCCGAAGTACACGCAACCGCAGCAGATCCGGAACACGCGCTGACCGCCTTCAAGGTCAGGGTGTTGCTGGTGGACGACCAGTTGATCATCGTCGAGGCAGTGCGCCGCATGCTGAGCGACCAGGCCGACATCGAATTCCATTACGTGACCGACGCCACCAAGGCACTGGAAACTGCAAAGCAATTGCAGCCGACCGTGATCCTGCAGGATCTGGTGATGCCGTCCATCGACGGCTTCGGCATGATCCAGCTCTACCGCGAGAGCGAAGAGCTGCGCAATGTGCCGGTGATCGTCCTCTCGGCCAAGGAAGACCCCAAGCTCAAGGCGCACAGCTTCGCCACCGGCGCCAACGACTACATGGTCAAGCTGCCCGACAAGCTGGAGCTGCTGGCGCGCGTGCGCTATCACTCCGGCGCCCATATCAACCGCCTGCAGCGCGACCAGGCCTTCCGCTTCCTGCGCGAGAGCCAGAAGCAGCTGGCGGACGCCAACATCGAACTGCAAAAGCTGGCGGCGCTTGACGGCCTGACCGGCATCGCCAACCGCCGCAGCTTCGACGACACCATGCACATCGAATGGCAGCGCGGCCAGCGCGACAAGCAGCCTTTGACGCTGCTGCTGTGCGACGTCGATTTTTTCAAGCTGTATAACGACAGCTTCGGCCACCTGGCGGGCGATTTGTGCCTGAAAAAAGTGGCCGCAGTATTGACCGAACATCTCAAGCGCCCGGCCGACCTGGCCGCGCGCTACGGCGGCGAAGAATTCGCCATCATCCTGCCGGATACACCACTGACTGGGGCGCTGATCGTGGCCGAGTCGTGCCGCCGCCACCTGGAACAGCTGGCCATCGAGAATCCGCAGGCGGATACCGAGTTCTCCACCGTTACCATGTCGATCGGCGTGGCCAGCGTGGTGCCCTCCTCCGCCTCCAGCATCGAACAGCTGATCCAGCAAGCCGACCAGGCGCTCTATGCCGCCAAGCGCGGTGGCCGCAACCGCGTGGTGAACGCGGCCGACCTGCCTGGTCTCCCCTCCGTATCGAACTAAGGAAAAACAGCAGCATGAGTGCTCAATTTGATCAAGTCAGCGTCGTCAAGAAATCGAATATCTACTTCGACGGCAAATGCGTTTCGCACAATGTGATCTTCGCCGACGGCAGCAAGAAAAGCGTCGGCGTGATCTTCCCCTCCAGCCTGACCTTCAACACCGGCGCGCCGGAAACGATGGAGATCATCGGCGGCGTGTGCAAGGTGCGCCTGGCCGGCGCCAGCGAATGGCAGACCTACGCGGCGGGCCAGGAATTCAAAGTGGGCGGCAATTCGAGCTTTGATATCGAGACCGTCGAGACGGTCGATTACGTTTGCCACTTCGGCTAGAGGGTCATTCCCGCGTAAGCGGGAATCCATACTGAGTAGGTATCGGAGGCGTTCTATGGATTCCCGCTTTCGCGGGAATGACAGCTTCGCCTTCGGCTTTTAAATAAACACCGGCTCAGGTTCCAGCAGCACACCATAGCGCGCCTGCACATCCGCCTGGATCGCGCGCGCCAGCGCCACCACATCGGCGCCTTGCGCGCCGCCGTTATTCACCAGCACCAGCGCCTGTTTCGGGTACACGCCCGCCGCGCCCAGGTTGCGCCCCTTCCATCCGCATTGATCGATCAGCCATCCCGCCGCCAGCTTCTCGCTGCCATCCGGCTGCGCGTGGTGCACCAGCGTCGGGAAGCGCTCCAGCAGCGCCGCGCATTGCGCGCCCGTCACCACCGGGTTCTTGAAGAAGCTGCCGGCGTTGCCAATCACCGCGGGATCGGGCAGCTTGCGGCGGCGGATCGCGATCACCGTGTCGGCCACCTGCTGCGCGCTCGCCACGGCCAGGCCCTGCTCCGCCACCGCCTGCGCCAGTTCGGCGTAGCGCAGGTTGGGCTGCCACTGCTTCGGCAGCGCGAAGCAGACGTCGAGGATGATCAGGTGGCGGCCGCCCTCCTGCTTGAAGATACTGTCGCGATACGCGAAGCGGCAGGCGGCGGCATCCATCGTGCGCGTGCTGCCGTCCGACGGATCGAACACCGTCACGCTGTGGAACACGTCCTTGGTCTCCAGGCCGTAGGCGCCGATGTTCTGGATCGGCGCCGCGCCCACCGTACCCGGTATCAGCGACAGGTTTTCCAGTCCGCCCACGCCCTGCGCCAGCGTCCACTGCACGAACTCGTGCCAGTTCTCGCCGGCCGCCGCGCGCACATAATGGTGGCGCTCATCGCCGGCCAGCACTTCACGCCCCTTCAGCGCGATGTGCAAGACCAGTCCGGGAAAGTCTCCGGTCAACAGCAAATTGCTGCCGCCGCCCAGCACCAGCTTCGGCGCAGAAACCCAGGCGGCATCGGCAAAAACGCCGAGCAGTTGCTCTGTTTTCGTCACGCGCAAATACGCGTGCGCCGTCGCCGCAATGCCGAATGTATTAAGAGACTGGAGTGGGAACTGGTATTGAATGGCTGACTGTGGATGCATGGAGGAAAAACCTGGGAAATTTCATCGATTATAGAGCGAAACAAGCAAAAAACCAGCGCCGATATGGCGGCATCGGGCCGGTTGTCCGTTAAAATGTCAGTCTTTGATGCAGCGGATTTGATTCACGCTGCATGCCACACGAAAAGGAAATAGTTATGCCGTCGTTTGATGTAGTCTCCGAAGCCGATATGATCGAAGTGAAGAATGCCGTCGAGCAATCTCAAAAAGAAATCGCCACCCGTTTTGACTTCAAGGGTACCGGCGCCTCCGTCGAGCACAAGGAAAACGAACTGACCGTCGTCGCCGACTCCGAATTCCAGCTGCAACAGGTACGTGATGTGCTGACCAATAAGCTGTCCAAGCGCAAGGTTGACGTGCGCTTCCTGGAAGACGGCGACATCAAGAAAATCGGCGGCGACAAGGTCAAGCAAGTGATCAAGATCAAGAACGGCATCGAATCCGACGATGCCAAGAAGATCGTGCGCGTCATCAAGGATAGCAAGATGAAAGTGCAAGCGAGCATCCAGGGCGAAGCCGTGCGCGTCACCGGCGCCAAGCGCGACGACCTGCAGGCGGCCATGGCCATGCTGCGCAAGGACGTGCCGGAAATGCCGCTGGAATTCAACAACTTCCGCGACTGACCTCTTCGCGCGACGCCCGCCGCGGCGTCACAATGCTGTAGTACACATGGAGTAGAATCGAACCGGGCTCCATGCAAGGTGTACTGCCGCGCGACCGCATATTACGCATAGCGCCGGGCTTAGTTCCCGGCAACCACTACGGTAGTCTAAGGATAGCAATGAAACGTGTTGATGATTTCCGCCTGCGCTTTGGCAAAAACGAGTACGTGCCCATCATGGTCGGCGGCATGGGCGTGGATATTTCGACGTCCGAGCTGGCGCTGGAAGCGGCCCGCCTGGGCGGCATCGGCCATATCTCGGACGCCATGGTGGAAGACGTGTCGGACCGCAAGTTCGACACCAGCTTCGTCAAGGACAAGACCAAGCTCTACAAGTTCAATATCAACAACATGGACAAGTCCGTGGTGCAGTTCGACCTGGAACGCCTGGCCGACGCGCAGCGCCGCCACATCGGCGCCACCATGGCGGCGAAGCAAGGCCCTGGCCTGATCTTCGTCAACTGCATGGAAAAGCTGACCATGAACGGCCCGCGCGAAACCCTGCGCACCCGCCTCAATGCGGCGCTGGACGCCGGCATCGACGGCATCACGCTGTCGGCCGGCCTGCACTTCGGCTCGTTCGCGCTGATGGCCGACCACCCGCGCTTCCGCGAAGCCAAGCTGGGCATCATCGTGTCGTCGGTGCGCGCGCTGCAGATCTTCCTGCGCAAGAACGCCAAGCTGGACCGTCTGCCGGACTACATCATCGTCGAAGGCCCGCTGGCCGGCGGCCACCTGGGCTTCGGCATGGACTGGGCCGAGTACGACCTGATGACCATCACCCAGGAACTGCTGGACTACCTGAAGGCGGAGAACCTTGAAATTCCACTGATCGCGGCCGGCGGCATCTTCACCGGCAGCGACGCGGTGCGCTTCCTGGAAGCGGGCGCGGCGGGCGTGCAGGTGGCGACCCGCTTCACCGTGACCAATGAGTGCGGCCTGCCGGCCAAGGTCAAGCAGGAATACTTCAAGGCGTCGGAAGAGGACATCATCGTCAACGGCGTCTCGCCGACCGGCTACCCGATGCGCATGCTCAAGAACACGCCGGCGATCGGCGCCGGCATCCGTCCGGGCTGCGAATCGTATGGCTACCTGCTGGACGCGACCGGCAACTGCGCCTACATCAACTCCTACAACCGCGAAGTGGCGGCGCATCCGGACGAGAAGAACATCGTGGTGATGGACAAGACCTGCCTGTGCACCCACATGCGCAACTTCAACTGCTGGACTTGCGGGCACTATACCTATCGCCTGAAAGACACCTCGCACAAGAAGGCCAGCGGCGAGTATCAGTTGCTGACCGCCGAGCATGTGTTCAAGGACTACCAGTTCAGCATAGACAACCAGATCGCCCTTCCTGAAAAAGAAGAAGTCTGAATGAAAAACGGCGCTCACTGAGCGCCGTTTGCTTATCTGGTCAGCCTTCCGAGTTTATTCGGGCGATCAACGCTCCCAGCACCTCTTCCGAGAGTTCGTTGTCGACCTGGCAGGTGCCGGCATTCTCATGCCCGCCACCGCCGTATTCCAGCATCAGCGCGCCGATGTTGGTCTTGGACGTGCGGTTCAGGATCGATTTGCCGGTGGCGAACACCGTGTTCTGGTTCTTCAGGCCCCACAGCACGTGGATCGAGATATTCGTCTGCGGATACATCGCATAGATGATGAAGCGGTTGCCGGCGTAGATGATCTCTTCATCGCGCAGATCCAGCACCACCAGGTTCTTGTGCACCGTCGCGCAACGGCGGATCTGCTCCTTGCACTTCTCGGCGTGCTCGAAGTACAGGTCCTTGCGCTCCCGCACGTCCGGCAAGGCCATGATCTCGGCGATCGTATGGTTCTTGCAGTAGTCGATCAGGTCCATCATCAGGTTGTAGTTCGAGATGCGGAACTCGCGGAAGCGGCCCAGTCCGGTGCGCGCGTCCATCAGGAAGTTCAGCAGATCCCATCCCTCTGGATTCAGCACTTCCTGCTCGTTGAAGCGGGCCGCATCGCCCTTGTCCACCGCCACCATCATGTCTTCCCACGAGGCAGGAAAAGCTTTCCCGGCGCCGTAGTAGTCGTACACCACGCGCGCGGCCGACGGCGCTTCCGGGTGGATCACGTGGTTCTTGCGCTCGCCCGTGTTGCGGATGGTTTCCGACAGATGGTGGTCGAAAGCGATATGCACACCGGGCACGAACGGCAGATTGGTGGTGATGTCGTTGTCGCTGATGGCGATCTTACCGTCCTGCATATCCTTCGGATGCACAAACAGGATCTCATCGATCATGTCCAGATGCTTCAACAGGACTGCGCACACCAAACCGTCGAAGTCACTGCGCGTAACCAGCCGGTATTTTTTTGCTTCTGACATGAATGCACCTCTGTGGAATGAACAAGACGATGGACTTAATAATACAACCCAATTCTGCACGTGGACAGCAATTGTGATGGCACGTTGCAATACGTCACAATAGACCGCTCCACCTTTCGATTGTCAGGAAACGAAACATTCGCACAGCATCTGTCTCAATTGTAGAAAAACGACAAACTTGCAATTTGGATTACCTAGAATGGCTGCGCCGTCCCGATGCCGGCGGCCCTTTCCATCCATATGCAAGGAGACAGAAACTATGCCCCGTATTTCCACATTCCTCGGGCTGGCCGCGGCCGGCTGCCTGAGTCTGACCAGCCCCGCGCTGCTGGCGCAGACCGCGCAAATTGCCGCCTCGCCGCAGGCGCAACTCGATGGCGCAAGCAGCGCCGTCCGGCGCGACTTCACGCAATTCGTCCAGTACCAGGTGCAGAACCACGCCGGCAGCGCGCCTCAGGGATTCCCGCTGGAAGTGGCCGACGTCCAAGACCTGAAGGATGCCCGCATCGCCTACGGCTTCCCGGTCTACACCGTCGCCCCCGCCGACCTGCTGGCCGGCCGCAGCGAACTGCGGACGCTGGCCAAGCCCACCGGCATCTGGCGTTTCGTCATCACCCTGGCCGACCAGCCGATCGGCCTGGCAACGGTGGAGCAAGTCAACGGCAAATGGGAGACGGTGGCCTATGGCGCGGCCGTGATGGCCAAGGACCTGGACGCGGCCATGAGCGCGTACGCCAACCCGGAGCGCTCGAATGTGCGCGTGCTGCGCATCTATCAGGCGCAGTCCGACCTGCTGGAGGTGCACGGCGGCCAGGGCGGCGCGGCGCGCTACGCGCCACTGCATTCGGCCCGCCAGTCGCTGCTGCTGCAACGCAAAGGCGCAGGCGATGGCTTGCTCGATGCAAGCGAACTGCTGGAGCCGCTGCGCGCCGCGGTCAAGAAAAACCTGGAAAGCGCGCGCTGAGCCGCCGCGCCTGACACAAGGAGATCCACATGAAAAAACTCAACCGCCTGATCTTGAGCGCAGCCCTGCTGGCAGCGCTGCCGTCCGCCTTCGCGCAATGGAAAACCCTGAACGTGCCGCTGGTCACGCAAGAGCACAGCCAGTGGTGCTGGGCCGGCTCCAGCAAGGCCGTCCTGAACTTCTACGGACAAACGCCCAGCCAGTGCCAGATCGTCAATTGGGCCTTCGGCCTGAACTACGCTTGCGGCAATTCAAACTTCAACTGGAACAGCAACGCCAACCAGCCCAACAGCATGTACGGCAGCAATGGCAGCGTGCAGAACATCCTGAAGGCCTGGGGCGTGGCCAACACGGCCTACAACTCGGCCTCGTCCTGGAACAGCGTGGTGTCCGACATCAACGCCAACCGGCCGTTCGTGATCCGCTACGGCTGGACCGGCGGCGGCGGCCACATCATGGTGGGACGCGGCTATGAAACCGTCAACGGGGTCAACTATGTGTACATCATGAACCCGTGGCCGGGCGAAGGCCAGACCTACCGCACCTACAGCTCGGCGGTGTACGCATCCGACCACCAATGGACGCATACCCAGCGCATGAACAACTGAGCGCCTTACGGCCCTTGCTCGACGCCGATCGTGAAATCCAGCATGTCGTCGACGGTTGATGCCTCGAAGCTCGCATAGCGCTGCGGGCCGCCCTTGCTTGCCGGCTTGATGTTCCACGTCATGCTGCATTCGCCCTTCACCGTGCTCGGCTTGCCGAAATTCCGGGTCAGGATTTTCTTGACGTAGGCGCAGTTGGCCGCGCCAATAAACGAAGCCTGCACCAGCTCGATATTGCCGCCCATCTCCGGCGACATCGCGAAGCTGTCGGTCTTGACTTTTTCTCCGCACTCCACGTTGCCGCGCTTGAGCTGTTCGCGCTCGGGGCGCGTGCTCGGCTTGCACCACGGAGCCAGTTGCTGCATTGCCTGCTTCCAGTTGCTTGTGAACAGCTTGGGTGAGGCGATCACGTCAAAGACGTGCTCCGCAGGAGTAGGTTCGCTTTGCGCCTGGGCGCAAGCACTGATGGCCAGGCACAGGCCCAGCATGATGTAATTTGTTTTCATTGTGATCCAGTCGTTTAGTTCGTCAGGCTTAAGTCAGCACGCACTTGTCGAGCGTCGCAGTCGGGTCCATCAAATCGGCGCGGCGCTGGAACGGGCCCCGCTTCTTGTCGGTGAGTTGGCTCTTGGCAGTCGACAGATTACTGCTATACAGCTCCAGATGCAGCATCGTGTCCTTATGGTGCTTGCCGTTCTCCTTGATCAGCTGGCCAACTTTGCCGATCACGTCGCCGCGCTTGACCTCCTTGCCGCGCATGGCCTGCTGCTCCTTGCCGCTACGCGGCGCCACCTCGCCGTAGCGAACTATGAAGTCGCCATGATCGACTTCCACCGCGTCGGTATGCCAATAGAAGGAATAGCACTGCAGGATCACGCCGTCGGCCATCGCCCGCACCTCGGTGCCGACCGGCGCGTACAGGTCGCAGCCGGCGTGGCGCCGCGCGCCTCGGCTGGAATTGAATTGCCTGGCCCCCTCGTGATACGAGGCCGATGGCCGCTTCTCGAAGGGGAACAACAAGCCCTCCTTGAGCGCCTTGCCGGTCGCCGGCGGATCCTGCTTCACCTTCTTCTTGATTTCCTTCTCCACCGTCTCGTGCTTGACGGCCTTTTCCTTCTTGCGCTGCGCGACCTCGTCGCTGGTGGCGCCGCCACGGATGGCCACCACCTGCTCGGTGCCGGCGTGCTGCTGCGCCTGGTTACCTTGGGGCAGCATGATATGACTGCGCTTGTGCTCGACGATGGCAGGCACCGCCGCCGGATGCACGTTCATCGTCTGCTCCAGATAGGCGCCGATCAGCGACATCGGCGGCCGCCGCCACAGATACTCGCCTTCGTGCAGCTTGAGCTGTTGCCCCACCTTGAGCTGGTTCGGATTGGCGATATGGTTGATTTTTTGCAGCTCGGCGACCGTCGTGTGATTCTCCTTGGCGATCTGCGACAAGGTTTCCTTGTCCTTTACCTCGTGCGTCTCTTCCGTGCTAAAGCCGTTCACCTGCAGCAGATCCTTGTACTGGGGATTGAGGATCACGAACAGCACTTCCGACAGGCCAGGCGCAATGATGGGCGAGGTATGACCGTTGCCGTCGGTCTTGCCCAGCACGACCTCAGGCTTGTCCTTGCTGCCCTGCACCTTGACCGGACGTCCCTGCGTGCCGGCCTTGGCCGGGAAGATCGCCACATAAGGTTGGCCGGCGTAGGGTTTGTCGTCCTTGGTCAGCAGTTTGAAGGACAGATTGGTCTTAGCCGCCAGCAGCTTTTCCAGCGGATCGAGATACGGCAGTATCTTCGTCTGGATAATCTTCAGCACGGCTTTTGGACGCTCTTCGGCCATGTTGTCGGCGTTGGCCTGGAAGTACCAGCCCTCGTGATGGAACAGATACAAATGCTTTTCGTAGTGCTTGCCGAAATACTTGATGGCGCGTTCCTTGGCGAACATGTACGACAGCACGATGCCGTAGGCGCCGCGCTCGGCGTCGAACACGCGGCCCTCCAGTTCCAGCACAAAGCCCAGCCGCTTCTTCGACACTTCCGGCTTGGCGGCCTCTTCCACGGTGGCCTTGGTGTACTGGCCCAGGCCGGCGGCGGACGTGGTGCCGGCCGCCGCGTCGGGATTGAAGCCCGATTCGATCTTGCAGAACAGCAGCATGTGCGCGATGTCGCGGTACGGCAGCTTGTAGCGCGCACCGATCTCCACCAGCATGTCGATGATGCGGTCCTGCACCTGCGGCGTGGCGTCGCCATGGATGCGCGACAGCCCGGCCAACGCGCCGGCCGGCTTGTCGATCTTGGGCTGCATGTGCAGGTAGGAGTATTTCTTGATCTTGTCTTCGCTGTACGCGGCCCCTTTGGACGCGCGCAAGATCTCGTAAATGGTAGACACTGGCGGCTCCCTGCCCTTAACGCGGCATGATCGATTTGACTTTCTTCATATGGCCGTCGCTGTGCGTCAGCGCCTGCTCATATTTGGCGCTGTCTTCATTCTCGATCAGCACGCCGGCCTCGTCATAGATGGAATACGCCTCCGCATACGGCGCCGAGCCGCCGCCGATCGAGTAATACATGACCGCGACGTCGCCCTTGTCGCCGCGCGCGCAAGCCCACTGCGTGACAAACAGCTTGCTGACCTTGCCGCCGGTCTCGACGATGGACTTGGCGCTGGCTTTATTCAGTTCCGGCAGCGTCGCCTTGCGCGTCTTGCCGTCGCGGCTCACGCTCAGGGTCTGTGACTTGCATTGGTTCAGCGTGGCGGCGTCGTTGCTGCGCTTGCAGTCGGACTCGATCACATACTGCGTGTCGCCGCACTGCATTTGCTCGCGCCACGGCGCCTGGTCGCCGGCGCTGCAACCGGCAT
Source organism: Duganella sp. S19_KUP01_CR8 (assembly GCF_036688705.1). Classification (NCBI taxonomy): domain Bacteria; kingdom Pseudomonadati; phylum Pseudomonadota; class Betaproteobacteria; order Burkholderiales; family Oxalobacteraceae; genus Duganella; species Duganella sp. S19_KUP01_CR8. The sequence goes on from NZ_JAQQPR010000056.1 coordinate 14,426, forward strand.
GCACCAATGCCACGCCCGCAGCCACCAACACCACACTGAATTTATTCTTGATACGCATCTTGCTGCATTCTCCTGATAACGACGGACCTCGCGCGTAGCGCTCAGTCCCAATGGCGATCCATTTCCTGGTGCCATACATTGATGTTTTCCTGATCCCAGCCATCCTTGGTCAGCAAGGTCAGCTCGACCGGCTTGGGTTGGTCGGTACCGACCTTGATGGTCTTGCCCTTGGCGTCGGTGACGCCGTAGTGCAGGCTGCCGTCGGGCAGCTTCAGCAGGTAGGGCTGCTGGGCGACCCGCTGCTCGTCGCGCAACACCTGGTATTGCGCGGCATAGGCATGGTGCACCGACTGGTTCAAATTCAGCTCGCCGTTCGGCAGGCGCGGCAGCACGACCGCTGCGCTGGCCGGACCGGCCAGTTCCTTTTGACTCGCCTTGAAAGTCATGGTGCCGGGGCCATGCAACTCGATGTTGCCACCTTCGAGTTTCAGACAGGCGCCCTGCGCGGTCAGCATCACATGCTGCTTGGCCGCCACGCTGACCGAGCGCGCGACACTGGCCACGGTGATGGCCTTGTCGGCCGTCAAACGCGTTTCACCCGATTGACTCTGGCTGCTAACGCGGCCGCTTGCCGCATGCAGGCGGATGCCGGTTTCCTGGTTCGGCTTCTGCGCATTGCTGGCTTTGCCGTAGGTGAACAAGCTGACGCCGCCGGCGACCATGTGCAGGCTGTTGGCCTGCGCGGCCAGGTTGATGTCCTGTCCCGCGGCCAGGCTGCTGCTGGCTTGGGCGGTGATGACGGCGCTGGCCGGCGTCGCCGCCGCGATTCCTGCCGGGCTGGACAACTGCAAGTGCGCTTCGCGATATGCCGCCGCCGTGCCGAGGCCGCCAGTCGTGTCCTGTTGATCGCTGCCGCTGGCGCTGCGGCCCAGCACTTCGGCGCTGTGCGCCATCGCTGCAATCGCAGGCAGCTCGGCCGGCGCCTTTTCGCCCGCCAGCATGGCCTTGTGTTTTTGCGCGGTTTCCGCCAGTTGCAGCTGCAATTGCTGGCTCGCTTCGGCCTGGCTGCGCGCCTCGCTGGAATCGAGCTGCGCGCCACGGCCGCCGTTGCGGCCATGGCTGGTCAGCAGCATGCCCTGGCCGGCGCGCAATGCGGCGCTGTGCTCGGTCTTCAGCTCGGCGCCAAAGCCGGCAGGCGCGAGGCGCTGGTTATCGGTTTGATGGCGCAGCTGTCCCAGGTTGAGCTCGGCTGTGCCCGCATGTGGCGCGGCGTGATGTTGCAGGGCCAGACGCGGCTCGCCGGGGCTATCGTCAAACACCAGCTGGCTGTAGCTGCCGGCGCCCTGCTGGCTGGCCTGCATGGCCTGCGATTTCAATCCTGACAGCACCGCCGGATGCGCGTGGGCGCCGGTGGCGCCGGGGAACCAGGCGCTGGCGTTGCCGGTCGAGGCGCCCGCACCTTGCGCCACCGCGTTATGCTGAGCGTTATCCGCGCCCTTGCCGTTGTAGAGCGCACCGATCACGACTGGACGGTCGATATTGCCCTCGATAAAATCGACCAGCACCTCCTGCCCGACGCGCGGTACCGCGTTGCTGCCCCAGTTGGCGCCGGCGACCGGCGCCAGCGGCGTCGCCACCCGCACCCAGGTGCCGGAGCTGTCGTCAGCGGGCGCGCCGGTGTGGCTGGCGGCGGCCGGATGGTCGAGGCGGCTGTGGCTGGCGGCGCCGCGCTGCCAGTGAAACTGCACCTTGATCCGATGATCGCGGTCGGTGTGCACCACCGCGCCGGCCGGGCCGACAACGATGGCGCTTTGCTGCCCTCGCATCACAGGCCGTTCGGTCCTGGCGGCGCTCCGGTAAGGCGTGGCGGCGGGAATCGCGTCGATACGGTTGCGGTACAGCGGACGCTCGGCGATGGACGAGCCGACGGCGTGCAAGCTGCCGCGGCTTTCTTGCTGCAGCGCGGCGCTCAACGGCCCCTGCCCCAGCGCCTTGAGTATGCCCCCCTGAATCTCCGCACTCAGATTGTTATGCATCAGGTGCACGACCCGGACAATGAGGAACTGCCGCTGCTGATCGCTGTCAGCAGCATCGAGCTGGCTGACGCCCTGCAGTGTAAAAGTGGTTGCGGGCGCAAGCGTACGGACCGTGCCGGCGCCGACGTGAATTTCACGGCTAGCCTGCAGGGCTTCAACCTGGCGGTCGGCCATGCGCTGGCCATGCTCGCGGCTGGTATAGGCATAGGCGCCGGGAATGTCGTCGCTGGTCAGCATCGCCCCCTCGCCGCTGGCCGTGACGCGGCGCGTGCTACGGGACCGATAATCCCAGCTGCTCAGCTTGACCGCATTGGTCTGCAGGCACATCTCGGTGCGCCAGCGGTCCAGGCTGTCTTCCCGCATGACGGCGCCCGGCTGGGTGTAGCGGATGAACGGCTGGGCATTGGCGACGAAACTGCCATTGTGGTCGGCGATGACCATCGTGTGGCTGCCGAGCGCAGGGCTGTCGGCGTCGCCGCTGTGTTCGTAGAAATAGAACAGGCCTTCCTCCTCCATCAGGCGGGTGATGAAGGCCAGGTCGCTTTCCTGGTACTGCGTGGTCAGGCTGCGCTTGGCGTAGATGTCACGGTCGACGATATCGAAGCGGCGCAAAGGCGTCAGGCGCCCTTGCCCCTCGTAGCTGGCGCACACGGCGTCGATGATGTCGAACACCTGCATGTCCTGGAAAATCCGGCTGTCGCGTCCCAGTCCAAGGAAGGCGGACCACGGTTCAACGGTCAACTGATAGCGCGCAAAGCCTCCGTTGGAGCCATGCAATTCCACCGCCGTGATATGACCGTGGAAAGGGCGCGGCGCGTCGTTGCCGGCGATGGTCAGCAGCTCCAGCAAGACCGGCTGGCCGAGCAGCGATTTCAGGGGGATGGAGGCGTCGGTGGACAGCGCTTCAATACGGTAGGTGAAGCCGGAGCCTATGGTCTCCTCCGCGCGCACCGATTCGGCCAGCAATTTATCGGCGCCGATCGGCGTATGCAGCCGGAGAAGCCGGCTCGACTGGGTAAAACCGTCGAGCATAAGAGATAAAGCCTGGTCGAGCATGCGGGTCGCACTCCTGATGCGGATTAGCCGCGAGATTAATGATTTACCATGTTTGAAGTGAGCATTACACCTCAGTCTGAATCATTTGACAAGAGTGGTTTCAATCGTGCGCAGGGTCACGACAGACGAAATCAACAGACGAAAAAAAGCCCCGACCAAATCATTGGAAGGGGCTTTTTAGTATAACTAGCCTGACGATAACCTACTTTCACACTGGTTGCAGCACTATCATCGGCGCAAAGTTGTTTCACGGTCCTGTTCGGGATGGGAAGGGGTGGGACCAACTTGCTATGGTCATCAGGCATTGACTTGTACGA
>NZ_JAQQPR010000057.1:0-11495 GCF_036688705.1 Duganella sp. S19_KUP01_CR8
AGTGTGAAAGTAGGTTATCGTCAGGCTAGTTATATAGAAGAACCCCACCAAGTGATCTTGGTGGGGTTTTTCGCATTCCACGGCCATTTGTTCAGCGCGGCACTGCCGCGCTTCACTATCTAAAAACCCCCACCAGCCAGAACGCGCTCAAGATCGCGCTCTGTGCAGGTGGGGGGGCGTCTAAAGATATTGCCCCAAGCGTTTGCCGAGGCATAGCAACGTCAACGTCGGAGGCAGTCCCCACGGTTGCGGAATCACCGATGCATCGCAGACGTAGAGATTGGTGGTGCTGGTTTGCAGCGTACTGTCCACGCCTACACCTATGCGCACGCTGCCGCCTGGATGCGCAGCGAAGTGCCAACTCTTGAATATCTTCCTGGCGCCGGCGGCCCGCAATATGCCGCGCGCCATATCCACACCGGCCGCCAGCTTGCGGCGGTCGGCTGGCGTCAGTGTTTTGTCGACCCATCGCGGGCCGATACCGCCACCGATGTCGTCACGTATCTTGACCATCAATGTCAGCGTTTTCGCGTGCGCCATCAGTCGGTCCACGCGTCCAACCTGTGCGGCGAAGGCCTGGTACATCGGCTTCGGCAACGTCATATCCGCCAACGCAATGCCTTCTTGATGCAGGTACAAGCCGGATGCCATCGGCACTTCGGCGCCGCCGTCGATATCGTCCACCTGGCCCATGACGGCGATCACCGGATCGCTGAAGAACGGACTGCTGGCTGGATGCAGACCTGAGCGATGCAGCAGCCGTGGTGTACCGATGCCGCCGGCGGCCAGGATCACATTTTCTGCTAACACCAACTGCACAATGCCATTGCGACGATAGCGCACGCCGGTAGCACGGCCGTTTTCAACGATGACCTGTTCGACTTTAGCCTGGTCGATCAACGTCGCGCCGAGCTGCCGCGCTTCGTCAAGGAAATCGCGCGCGGTCCACTTGGCGCCGAACGGGCAGCCGTACACGCAACGCCAGCAACCGGTGCGGCAAATCTGCGGCCGTATCATCTTGTCGAGTTTGCGCCATGCCAGCTGTTGCGCTTCGGCGCCCAGTTGGATACGACGGGCCATGGGGCCGATCAGGTTATCAGGCAAAGGCCCCATCGGTAGTTCGGCGCGCAACGATTCCAGTGCCGGCGCAAGATCGATGTCGTGCGCTGCAAACATCGCCAGCGGTGGCGGTGCGGCGGTGGCGAAATTGATGGTCGATGTGCCGCCGGCGGCGATACCGCTCACCAGCAGTGAAGCGTCACGATGGATAAACGCTCCCTTGCCAGGCACGGCGGCAATGCCGGCCATTTGCGACAGCGTTCCTTGCAGTGGCGCGGCGCTGCCTTGTTCCAGCACCAGAACGCGCAACTGCCGGCGCGCCAATTCACGCGCGACACTGGCGCCGCCTGGCCCGCTGCCGACTACGATGGCGTCATACTTCGGCGATGTTGAGGATGTCATGTCAGCCGCTGCGCTGTAGATTGAGTATGAAGGATACGCCATCGGCCTGATTTTGCGCGACGATCGTGCCACCCATCTTGGCCATATAGGTGCGCGCGACAAACAGGCCCTGGCCACGATTGCCGTTGGCCCCGGACTCCGGCTGGTCCGACACGCCGTATTCAAAAATCTTGGTGATCATGTCGGGTGCTATCTGCGGTCCGCGATTGTGAATGGTGATCGTCGCGCCGGTGTCGCTGCCTTCCAATGCGATGGTGATCGCGCTGCCCTGCACGCGATAACGTTCGGCGTTGCGCAGCACATGAGTGACGACGTCTTCCAGCGAGTACTCGTCAGCCCGTGCGATCAACGCTTCGGCCGCTCCCTGGAATACTACGTCGTGAATGCCGATACACGATGCATTCTCGGCGACGTTCTGCAGGAAGGCCGTCAAATCAACCTCCGTGACCTGAAGTTCGGATGACTGAAACGCTTCGCTTGGCGATGCCCGGCCATACAGCACGCGGATCGCCTGCTGCATGCGGGTGATGTAGCGATGGCTTTCGTCGTCAGGGCCGCCATGCAGCACCATCAGCGACTGCAGGGGCGACATGATCTCGTGGCCAACCGCATGCCACATGTCACGCTCCTGTTCGGCGCGGATGTTTTCGCGCTCAACATCTTCCCGTACCCGGCGTAGCAGATCGTGCAGGCCCGCAGCTGATTGCTGGTTGGCAGATCGTCCTCGATGACGGCGACTTTGGCCATGCTGTACTCCACTGACTGTCAATGCAGCGAGTATCCACGCTTTTACGGGAAAAGTCACAAATCGGCTGTGAGGATTTCTTCACGCGGCCGTAGCATAGCCGGACGGCGGCAGCGTTGATACTTCCGCCACATCCGGCGCACCATGCAGCTCAGGGATAGGCCCTGAACTTAAACAACCAGCAGAAGGTGAATATCATGGCAGAACGGATCAAACGGATGGTGCGGGCGGTGCGCGCGACTTTAAGCGGCGGCGCCGGCGCTGCGGTGAACGGCATGCGCCGCAACGGCGCGATGCTGGTGGCGTTGGGCCTGGCCGGCGCCGCCGTCTATGGTCTGGCCACGCATCCGCCGATGGCTAAAGTGGCGAACGGCAGCCTGGGTATCCGCATCAACCAGTTGACCGGTTCCGCCATCACCGTGCGTGATGGCGCGGTGTTCATGGTGCCCGGTGTGCATGTGTTGCGCCAGGTTTCGCTGCGTGACCAGGTGTACCGCCCGGCCGGCAACGACCAGGCGCCGTTTCAGTCGGTCGAAGGCCTGGCGCTGGGCGTGGACATGTCGGTGCGCTATGCGCTGGATGTGAATCGTGTAGCAGCCATGGCGCAGTCGCTGCCACCGGATATCAATGGCTCCATCGTCGAGCCGGCGGTGCAGGGCGTGATCTACAAGGTGTTCACCCGTTACACCGTGCGCGAGATATTCTCGACCAAGCGCGCCGAGATCCAGCAGGCGATCGAGGCGGAGCTCAAGCCCAAGCTGGCTGCTGACGGCATTACGCTGCGCGGCATCACCATCGGCAAGATCACGCTGCCGGAAGAGTACCAGGCCGGCATGGAAAAGCTGCTGGCCGAAGAACTGGAAACGGAGAAGATGCGTTACACGCTGGAGCTGAAGGAGAAGCAGGTCAAGCAGACCGCGCTTGAAGCCGATGCGGACAAGATCCGTCGCGAAAAGGCCGCCGAAGCCGCCGGCAACGAACAGATCATCGCGGCCAGGGCGCAGGAGCAGGCGATGGCGCATGTGCTGCCTTTCAAGCAGAAGCAGATCGAGCAACGCAAGCTGGAAGCGGAAGCCGAGAAGATGGCGCGCATCAAAACATCGGAGGGCAATGCGCAGGCGCGCGTCATTGAAGCCACCGGCGAAGCCGATTCGCGCCGCAAGCTGGCGGACGCGGAAGCCTACCGCCAGGAGCTGGTCGGCAAGGTGGCCGCAGCGCAGATGGAGCGCGAGGGCGATCTGATTACCCGCAATCCGCTGCTGATCCAGAAGACGATGGCCGATAAATTGTCGGACAAGGTATCGGTCATCATCGCGCCGTCGCCGACCGATGGCGGGTTTATCGGCTCGGCGCTGTTGGGCAGCCTGCAGGGCAAGCAGCCGCGCATGGCGACAGTCAGTACTGAAGCTGCGGACAGTGCCAAGGAAGGACAATAATCATGTCGATGATTGCAGCTGCCGCCGTACTGGCGATCGTTACGCAGGATCAGGCCGCACTGCGCGCCGCACCGAGGGACACTGCGCAGCAGCAGGCCGTCCTGTGGCAGGGCGACAGCCTGGAAATACGCGGCGAGAAGCAGGACTTCTTGCAGGTCTACGACTACCGCCGCGAGCGGGCTGGCTACATACGCGCTTCGCAAGTGCGCAGGGTATCGCTGGCGCCTACCGATGCACCTGAACTGCTGTCGGTGGTGCGCTTCCTGCGCGATACGCCGGGCGCCGAATCGTTGGGGATCAGCTATGCGGCGGCCTACCTGAAAGCGGCGCCGGCGGCCGCGATCACGGCGGAGCCGTTCGATGCGTTGGGCACGATGGCCGAGCGGCTGGCGCGGCGCGCCTCTTCAAAGCAGAGCAAGCAAGGCGATATCACGATCGCAGCGCATCTGGAAGCTGTAGCCAACTATGGCGTCGGCATCCGCAGCTTTGAACGCGAAGGACGCATGCAGTTGTGCTACGACGGCGAAGCCTTCAGGCGTGTATTGGCGATGCTATCGGAGCCGCAGCAGCGCGCGACGGCGGTGCTGGGACTGACGCGGCAGGAGTGCGTCGACCCGGCGCTGCGGCCCGGTGCGCGCGTGGCACTGGATGACTGGCGCGCCGAGGTGCTGGAGCGCGTCGACATGAAAGACCTGCCGCCGAATGTGCGCAATCGCATCCACATGCGACGCGCAGCGGTGTGGTCGTCGGTGGCGTTTGCGCGGGCGCGCAAGGGCGAGCAGGCCTACCGGTCCGCCCAGCGTGCGCTGGATGAACTGGGGATGGTGGAACCTGCGGAGCTGACCGAGGACGATACTGCGGCCTTTGCCGAAGCGGGTGTGCGCGTAGGTAGTGTGCGCTGGGCGGCGGAGAGCACGGCGCAGCTCCCGCCGGTGGCCATCAAGGCGCAGGTGGCGCCAACGCCGCAGAGTGGCCTGCGGGTGCTGATAGTGGCCGGGCAGCTGGGCGAAACCTGTGTCGCGCTGGTCGATGCAAAGCACGATCAGCAGCACGCGTTGGCCCGTCGTTGCAGTTATGGCGTGGTGTGGCTGGCCTCCGCGCGTGCCAATGCGCAGGGAACGGCGCTGTCGTTGGCGGTGCAGCCGATGGATGGCTGGCGCGAGATGTGGCTGTTCCATCAGACCAGCGCCGGTTGGCTGGTCGACGTGCTGCCGCCGGCCGCCGCCGATCCCGATATTGGCTATGCCGAATTCGCCGGCTGGGTGCCCGGATCGCAGAACATGCTGGTGGCGCGGGAGGCCCGCATCGATGGCAAATTCAAGCGCAGCTTCGAACTGGTGGAGATCAACACGCTGGCGACGTTGAAGACGGCGGACAAGCCATCGTCGCTCAGCATGTTCTATCGTTGGCAGGACCCGGCCTGGAAACGCCAGACCGTCAGCCTGCGTTAGAACTGATACCTTGCACTGGCTCCCAGCAGCCAGTTGCGTCCCGGCGCCGCTTCGTAATAACGTTTGTTGGTGTCGCCGACGATCAGTGAACCCACGTACTGCCTGTCCAGCAGATTGTTCAAGCGCGCAAACTGTTTGAAGCGCCACCCTCGCCACTGCTGGCTGGCGCCGACGCGCGCATTGAGCACGCCGTAGCCGGGCGCCGGCTGATCGGCGTTGGCGTCCTCCGCGTAGATTTTGCTACTGGCGACCGCCTCCAACGCGGCGTTGTAGCGGTCGTCCGTGCCCTTCCATGCCAGCTCGCCGTACGCATTGGCGTTGGGGACGCCGGGCAGCCGGCTGCCTTCCGACACCACGCCATAGCCCCTGTCGTAGATCGCCCGCAAAGTGGTGAGCGCCAGCCGGGTGCTCAAGCCATTGCTCCACGATGAATCGAGCGACAGTTCCATCCCTTGGCGCAGCGTGCTGCCGGCATTGCGATAGCTGGTGCGCCCGCCGCTGCTGTTGTCGACCACCAGTTCATCGCTGGTGCGGACCTGGAACAAGGCGGCGTTGATGCGGGTACGCTCGTCCAGGCGGGCCTTGATGCCGGTCTCCAGATGCGTACTTTGCGCCGACTGGAGGCCGAAGTTGAAGCCGCCGGCAACGCCGGAATAAAACAACTCGTTCAGTGTCGGCGTTTCGAAGCCACGCGCGGCGCTGGCGTACACGTTGAGTGCCGGCGCCCAGTGGTACAGGACTCCCAGCACCGGCGTGGTGTGGCTGTAATGGAGGTTGCCGCTGTCATTGCCGTTACTGAGGAAATGATCGTCGACAGAGAATCTGACGCTGCTATGGCGCAGGCCCGCGCTCAGCATCCATGCGCCGGATTGCCACTCGGCCTGAAGGTAGGAATCAAGGCTCGATACCTTGTCGCTCTCGTCGCGCCGCAGCGCACCCTTCACGCCGAACTGGATGCCGATGAAGTTTTCAAAGCCCTTGCGGCCGTCGGTGGAGCGGCCGTATTCCACGCCCACCGTGGTACTTAGCTTGCCGCCTGCAAGCTGGCTGGCGTGCAGCCAGCTCACATCCGCGCCATAAAAGTCGCGGTCGAAATCGACCACGCCGCCGGAGTGGGTCAGCGGCGCCTGGAACGCCTTGGAGAACGCCTGGTACTGGACCACTTGCCGATTGCCGCTGTAACTGGTCAGGCGCAGGCGGTCGTCGCCGAAGCGCTGCTCCCAGCTGGCGCCGATCTGCTGGTGGTCTATGCTTTTGCGGGTGTTGTAGCGGTCAGCCAGCGTGCGCTTCGGCACTTGGGTATCGGTGGCATCGATTTCTCCCGCGCGCGGATCGCGCCGATAGGTGGCCCAGGTCACGCCCAGCGGATCCTGCGTATCGTCCTGGCGCAGTGCGTTGGCGACGATGGCCAGCTTGGCGCCGGCCGTCGGGGCCAGCGTCAACTTGGCGAAGGCCTGTTCGCGGGTGGCGGCGCTGTGGGCGCGGTAGCCGTCGGTTTCGAAGCGCGACGCGTCCAGCACATAGCCGATACCCGCTTGCCTGCCTTGCGCGTTGACGTCGATCTTGCGGCTGCCGTAGCTGCCTGCTGTCAGATTGGTTTCCACTGTGGGCGCGCCATCGCCGTCGCGGGTGAACAGCTGGATCACGCCGCCGGAGTGATTGCCGTAGATTGCGGAGAATGGCCCGCGCAGCACTTCGATGCGTTCGGCGATGTCGAGGTTGAAGGTGGCGGCCTGGCCTTGGCCGTCCGGCATGCTGGCCGGGATGCCGTCCGCGATCAGCCGCACGCCGCGTACGCCGAAGGCGGAACGGGCGCCAAAGCCACGCGAGGAAATTTGCAGATCCTGCGCATAGTTCTGCCGGTTCTGGGCCACCAGGCCAGGCACCGCCGCCAACGCTTCGGATGCGTTGACGCCAGGTTGGCTTGCATGAATGCGGTCGGCATCGACGACGTCGATCGCGGCCGGCATCTCGAAAACGGAGTGGCCGACGCGGGTGGCGCTGACGATGACCACGTCGGGCGTTTCATCGGCCGTCGCCAGCGTCGCGGCGCCGGCCATGCACAGTGCGGCGAACGCTTGCAATTGAAAAGGGTGGTGCTTCATGTGTTCTCCAGTCGTGCAGTCAGTATTTCAGGAATAGACAACTGTGTCAAAAGTGAACAGTTGTCACAGCCTGGAAGCGCGTATAGCCCTGTTTTCCCGGGCATTGCCGCTGGCACGATGCTTGCGAAAAGAACGTGGCGTACTACTCCGCCGCACCAAGCGGCTCATAACCACAGCAGAAAGAGGATGACATGAATCTTGCAGACATCAGCAAACTGGGCGTCGCCAATCCCTTCAAAGAGCGCTACGACAATTACATCGGCGGAAAATTCGTTGCGCCGGTCAAGGGCGAATACTTCGGCAACATCACGCCGATCACCGGCCAGGTATTTTGCGAAGTGGCGCGCTCCACCGCCGAGGACATCGAGCTGGCGCTGGACGCCGCCCATGCCGCCAAAGACGCCTGGGGCAAAACCTCGCAAACCGAGCGCGCCAACATCCTGAATAAAATCGCCGACCGCATGGAGGCCAACCTGGCGCTGATCGCCACCGCCGAGACCATCGACAACGGCAAGCCTATCCGCGAAACCACCGCCGCCGATATCCCGCTGGCGATCGACCACTTCCGCTACTTCGCCGGCTGCATCCGCGCGCAGGAAGGTTCGGTCGCGCAGATCGACTCCGAGACCTATGCTTACCACTTCCACGAGCCTCTGGGCGTGGTCGGCCAGATCATCCCGTGGAACTTCCCTATCCTGATGGCGGTATGGAAGCTGGCGCCGGCGCTGGCCGCTGGTAACTGCGTGGTGCTGAAACCTGCCGAGCAGACGCCGGCGTCGATCATGGTGCTGATAGAGCTGATTGCCGACCTGCTGCCGCCCGGCGTATTAAATGTGGTGAACGGCTTTGGCCTGGAAGCAGGCAAGCCGCTAGCCTCCAACAAGCGCATCGCCAAGATCGCCTTCACCGGTGAGACGGGCACCGGCCGCCTGATCATGCAATACGCGGCGCAGAACCTGATCCCGGTCACGCTGGAACTGGGCGGCAAATCGCCGAACATCTTCTTTGCCGACGTGATGGACGCCGACGACGCCTTCTTCGACAAGTGCCTGGAAGGCTTTGCGATGTTCGCGCTGAACCAGGGCGAGGTGTGCACCTGCCCATCGCGCGTGCTGATCCAGGAATCGATCTACGAGAAGTTCATTGAGCGCGCGCTGGCCCGCGTGGCCGCGATCAAGCAAGGCAATCCGCTGGACGCCAGCACCATGCTGGGCGCGCAGGCCTCGCAGGAGCAGCTGGAAAAAATCCTGTCGTATATCGACATCGGCAAGCAGGAGGGCGCGGAATTGCTGGCCGGCGGCGGACGCAATGTCCAGGCGGGCGATATGAAGGATGGCTACTACGTGCGTCCGACGGTGTTCAAGGGCGATAACAAGATGCGCATCTTCCAGGAAGAGATCTTCGGGCCGGTGGTGTCGGTGACGACGTTCAAGGATGAAGCGGATGCGCTGCGCATCGCCAACGACACGCTGTACGGCCTGGGCGCCGGCCTGTGGACCCGCGACGGATCGCGCGCCTTCCGTGTCGGCCGCGCGATCCAGGCTGGCCGCGTCTGGACCAATTGCTATCACCTGTACCCAGCGCATGCGGCGTTCGGCGGCTACAAGCAGTCGGGCATCGGCCGCGAAAATCACAAGATGATGCTGGACCACTATCAGCAGACCAAAAACCTGCTGGTCAGCTATAGCCCCAACGCCTTGGGCTTCTTCTAGCCATGAGCCACATCATCGCCCGTGTCATGGCCACGCCGGCGGCGTTCGAATTGATCGCCGCGCTGCGTAGCCGTCACGGGCCGCTGATGTTTTTCCAGTCCGGCGGCTGCTGCGACGGCAGCACGCCGATGTGTTATCCGGCGGGAGAGTTCAACATCAGCGATACCGATGTCTATCTTGGTAACCTTGATGGGGCGCCGTTCTACATGGGCTGCGAACAGTTCGAGTACTGGGAGCATACGCAATTGATCATCGACGTCGTCGACGGCAACGGCGGCATGTTCTCGCTCGATAACGGCACGGGCAGGCGCTTCCTGACCCGCTCGCGCCTGTTCACCGACGAGGAAATGGCTGTGTTGAAGCCATCGCCCTAGTTATTTCAGGTTGGGCACCTTGCGGTAGATGGTGTTACGCGATACCCCGAGGGCGCGCGCGGTGGCGGAGACATTGCCACCGTGCGCCGCCAGCGATTTTAATATGGCCGACTGCTCCAGCTCTTCGAGGTTGGCGCTGCTGGCGGTTATCTCCTCCTGGGCCGGCGCTTGTTCCATATCGTCAAGGAAGTCGTCCGGCATGTGGGACAGGCAGATCTCGTGCTCGTCGCCCGCCATCACGATCGCCGTGCGCAACAGATTGGTCAGCTGGCGGAAATTGCCAGGCCAGCGGTGACGGCGGAACAGCTGCAGCAGTTCCTGCGAGACGTGATAGCGGCCGTTGTTCGATTCGGTCGCCAGGATTTTCTTGACCACGGTCTCAAGGTCGCTGCGTTCGCGCAGCGGTGGCAGCTTCACCACCAATCCATTCAAGCGGTAATACAAATCCTCGCGGAACAGGCCTTGCGCGATGCGGTTGCGCAGATTGTGATTGGTCGCGCAGATCAGCTCCACGTTCACCGGTATGGATTTGTCGCTGCCCAGCGGTGTCACCATGCGCTCCTGTAGCACGCGCAGCAGGCGCGCCTGCAAGCTGAATGGCATGTCGCCGATCTCGTCGAGGAACAGCGTGCCGCCGTTCGCTTGCAGGATCTTGCCGACCGCGCCTTTCTTGCGCGCGCCGGTGAAGGCGCCGTCTTCATAGCCGAACAATTCGGATTCGATCAGCGTCTCGGGTATCGAGGCGCAGTTGACGGCCACGAAGGGATTCATGGCGCGCGGCGAATCGTTGTGGATCGCCTGCGCCAGCAGTTCCTTGCCGGTGCCGGTTTCACCCATGATCATGATAGGGATGTCGTGTCCCAGCACGCGGGTGACCTTGTCGATCACCAGTTCCAGCTGCGGATCGCCGGTGCGCAGGTAGCGCAGGCCGGAGAGGCGGCGCTTGGCCGCAGCCGCCTGGTTGGCGGCGACGGCGCTGGGGCGTTCGTGCGTCAGCGATTGCTGGAATACGCTGTTGGAGATCCGCAGCTGCGCGCGGCCGGCCACGCGCACGCCACTGTGCATGCACAGGTTCAGCAGGCCGGGCGATGCGGTGCGATAGTGCTCGTACAGCGCGGAGACGGGCAATCCAAACAGGGAGCTGAATGTGTGCGATTGCAGCTCCCTGTACGACAGGCCCAATTGGAACAGGCCATTGCGATTGGCCGCCAGGAAGCGGCCGCCGGGCGAGAAGGAGGCGATGCCTTCCATCAGCGTGCCGATAAACTCCGGCCGCGCATGGAAGTGCAAGGTGATCACGTCCTCGAAGGTGGCGGAGAACAACTGGTTCTCTATCATCAGCGCCGACATGCGCACCAGCGCCATGGTGTGCTTGTGGAAGCTGCGCTGGTCGCCGGAGACATCCAGCACGCCGATGACGTTCCCAAGATGGTCGGCGATCGGCGCGGCGGAGCAGGTCAGGAAGTGGTTGGCGGTCAGGTAGTGCTGGTCCGCGTGGACCAGCACTGCCGCCTGTTCCGCGATCGCGGTGCCGATCGCATTGGTGCCCTTGCTTTGTTCGGACCAGGCGGCGCCGGGTTTCAGGGCGACGCGGCTGGCTTTCTCCAGGAAGTCGTCATCGCCGAGCGAGTGGACGATCACGCCATTCGCATCGGTGAGCAGCACCATATTGTGGGTGTTGACGATTTGCTGGTACAGCGTCTCCATCGCCGGCACGGCGTGGGTGTGCAGCATGCGGTTCTGCTCCAGCAGCAGTGACAGGTCCGTCTTCGGCACCGGGCCGAAGTCGACGGAGGAGTCGGGGCGTAGCCCAAACTTCTGCGATCGCTGGTGCGAGGATTCGATAATCAGCGGCATGCTGTCTTCCCATGCCGTGGTGCGATGTGGCGCGGTTTGGCGTTCCATGTTGTCTCGGTCTCCGGCTGGCCGTTATCGGCTCTATTGCCCACTGTAGCGCAAACGAAGCGCGAGCGGAAAATAAACCTTGGTAGTTTCGCCCTGCCTTTGCTATAGTTCGCCTCCCCGCAAAACGCAGCATGCAAATGCAGCGAAGAGCGGAGAAAAAACAGGCTTGACGAGATAAACGAAACACTTCATAATCTTGCCTCTTCGCTGATGAACACAACGCTTCTTCAGCAAGCAGTACCGAATAAGTTCTTTAAAAATTTACAGTCGATAAGTGTGGACGTTTGATGAAAGTGCACACGCTGC
>NZ_JAQQPR010000058.1:0-9263 GCF_036688705.1 Duganella sp. S19_KUP01_CR8
GTGCTGAGCAGGGTGGCAGCGTCGCCGCCGCGCGCGGCGGCCGCCGCTGTCGCCGGCCAGGCGCCCAGGTTGCCGGCCACCGGCCGGCCGTCGGCCGCCAGCATCTGGAAGATTTCGAGGTCGCTGTCGATGCCGTCGTCCAGCTGGCGCCGCACCTCGGCCAGCAGCGCGCCGTGGGCCTGGCCGGCGGCGTGGGCCAGCAGGCGCTCCGACTGGGCGACGATGCGGCCGTCGATCTCCCGGTCCAGCACGCCCACCGTGCCGTGGTAGAACACCGCCGACACCAGCACCATGGAGGCCGTGCCCAGCAGGCCGTAGCCCAGCACCAGCCGGGCGGCGGTGGAGGCGCGCAGCGTGATCAAGCGGGCCGGCCTCCGGCCGGCGGCGCGGCGTCTTCGGGCGGGATGGCGCCCATGCGGTAGCCGACGCCGCGCAGCGTGTGGATCAGCATGACGGGGAAATCCTTGTCGACCTTGGCGCGCAGGCGGCTGATCTGGACGTCGATCACATTGGTCTGCGGATCGAAATGGTAGTCCCACACCGATTCGAGCAGCATGGTGCGGGTCACCACCTGGTTGACGTTGCGCATCAGGTATTCCAGCAGCCGGTATTCGCGCGGCTGCAGCGTGATGACCTTGGCGCCGCGCGTGACGCGCAAGGTGCGCAGGTCCAGCTTCAGGTCGGCCACCTGCAGCTGCGAGCTGTCGGCGCCCGGCGCGCTGCGCCGCTGCAGCGCCTCGATGCGCGCCAGCAGCTCGGAAAAGGCGAACGGCTTGGACAGGTAATCGTCGGCGCCGCCGCGCAGGCCGGTCACGCGGGCGTCGATCGAGGTCAGCGCGCTGACGATGATGACCGGGGTCTGCTTGCCCAGCGCGCGCAGCTTGTCGACGATGGACAGGCCGTCGATGCGGCCCGGCAGCATGCGGTCGAGGATGATGATGTCCCAGTCGTTGCCGGCCGCGAGGTCGAGGCCGTCCGGGCCGTTGTCGCAGGCGCTGACCAGGTAGCCCGCCTCGCGCAGCCCCTTGCAGATGTAGTTCGAGGTTTCGGCTTCGTCTTCAATAACCAGGCAGCGCACGCGGGTCTCCGGGATTCAGGGGGATGTGGCGGCTATTCTAACCTGCGCAGCGGACTGCGGTGGTGAACTCCCGCCCGGACGACGTCGTTGCGTCGCACAGGGGGTGGCGCCGTCTTGGCAGCGTCATTGATGAGGACCATCGGCAGGGCGCGGAGTTCGACCGCCATGATAGCCGCGCCCGCCAGTGGCGCACTTGCGCCAGATCAAGCAGTGCGCTTGCGGCCGGCCAGCTCGCGGTACAGCGCGTGGTAGTTGCGCGCCATGGTCTCGGCGGTGAACAGTTCCCAGTAGCGCGCCTCGGCGCGGCGGCCCATCTCGGCGGCCCGCTCCGGCTGTTCCCACAGCGTGCGCATGGCGGCGCCGAAGGCCCGCGCATCGTCGGGCGGCACCACCAGCCCGGTCTCGTTGTCGAGGTTGATGTAGGTGGTGCCGGTGCCGATCTCGCTGGAGATCATCGGCTTGCCGTACATCGCCCCTTCCAGCAGCGAGATGCCGAACGCTTCCGAGCGCAGGTGCGACGGGAACACCATCGCGTAGCACAGCTCCAGCAGCGCCACCTTGTCCAGCTCCTCGACCGCGCCGACGAACATCACATGCGTCAGGCCGAGGCGCTGCGCGTGCTGCTTGAGTTCCTGCTCGATCGGGCCGGCGCCGACGATCACCACCGGGTAGTCCAGGTTGGCCATGGCGTCGAGCAGGATGTGCAGGCCCTTGTAGTAGCGCAGCACGCCGACGAACAGGAAGAAGCGCTCGCCGCAGCGCGCGCGCCACTGCTCCTTGAGCGCGTCCGACGGCTGCGGATAGATGGTCTTGTCCAGGCCGTAGGTGATGGTGCGGGTCTTGTGCTCGAAGCGCTTGAGCACCGGCGACGAGGCCAGGTAGTTGGGCGAGGTGGCGACGATGGTGTCGATGCTGCGCAGGAAGCGGCGCTTGAGCGGGCTGTACACGCGCAGCAGGTTTTTCTGGCGCACGATGTCCGAGTGGTAGGTCACCACGCTCGGCTTGTCTATCCGCGCCATGAAGTGCGCCAGGTCCATGAACGGCCACGGGAAGTGGTAGTGGATCACGTCGGCCTCGCGCGCCAGGCGCGCCAGCTGGCGGATCGCCGCGAACGAAAAGCCGGTGGAGGCGATCTCGAAGTCGAGCGGCATGCGGTGCACGGTGTGGCCTTCGAACTCGATCTGGGTCGGGCCGCTGTCGCGCGTCAGGGTCAGCACTTCGTTGCTGACGCCGAGGCGGCCGGTGCCCACGCACAGCTGGCGTATCACTTGCTCGATGCCGCCCCAGGTGTCGGGGTAATAGGTCTTGTAAAAATGGAGGACGCGCATGGCAGCTTCTGTCAGACTTCAGTGATGCTTCAATTGGAGAGGACTTGCTGGTACACGGCGACGGTGCGGCGCGCCGCGGCATCCCAGGTCAGTTCGAGTGCGCGGCGGTGGCCGGCGGCGATGCAGCGCTGGCGCAGCGCGTCGTCGCGCGCCAGCGTGGTCATCGCGGCGGTGATTTCCGGCACCGACAGCGGATCGAATTCCAGCGCCGCGCCCTGCGCCACTTCCGGCAGCGAGGTGGCGTTGGAGGTGGCCACCGGCACGCCGCTGGCGAAGGCTTCCACCAGCGGCAGGCCGAAGCCCTCGTGCAGCGACGGGAAGATGAAGGCGCCGGCGCCGGCGTACAGGTGGTGCAGCTGGGCGTCGTCGGTCAGCTGGTTGAGCCAGATGACGTTTTCGCCGCGCTGGCCGGCGGCCTTGATCTGCGCCACCAGCTCGTCGCTGAGCCAGCCGGACGCGCCGACGATCACCAGCTGGCGCGCGGCGCGCAGCACCGGCGGCAAGGCCAGGTAGGCCTCCAGCAGGCGGCCGACGTTCTTGCGCGGTTGCAGCGTGCCGACGAACAGGAAGTAGCCGGCGGTCAGGCCGTAGTGCGCCAGCGTGGCGTCGCGCGCCTCGGCCGCCGGCGCCTCGAACCATTCGGGACGCACGCCGTGGTGCACCACGCTGATCTTGCGCTGGTCGACGCCGAAGCATTCGACCAGCTCGCGGATCGAGTAGTGGGAACCGGTGATCACATGCTGGGCGCGGCGCGCGGCCTGGATCTGCAGCCAGTTCTTCAGGCCGCGCAGGCGCGGCTTGCACCACTCGGGATGGGCGATCGGCACGGCGTCGTGCAAGGTCGCCACCACCGGGCAATCCATGCGCACGATGCGGTAGTCGGTGGCGTGGAACAGGTCCAGCGGCGGCGCGTCCTTGCCCGCCAGCCGGCTGATGTTCATGTGCACCGACGACGGCAGCAGCAGGTTGCCCAGCGTCGCCAGCGGGAACGACAGCGGCAGCGCGCGGCCCACCGTCAGGCGCTCGGCCGCGCCCGGCGACGGGAAGGAAAACGGCAGCACCTCGGCGCCGGCCTGCGGCAGGTGTTCGAGCAGCGCGCGGCTGTACACGCCCATGCCGTCCAGCCGGCCGCCGGTCAGCGCCGGTTCGGCCGTGGTGGTGGACAGGCCCACGCGCAGCACGCGCGCGGCCGTGGTGGTTGGCGCCGCGCTCACGCGGTGTACATCCAGCGCAGCGTGTCGGCCAGCGGCACCGTCGCCAGCGGGCCGATCACGGCCTGCAGGCGGCGGTTGTCGCCGACCAGGCGCACCACTTCATTGGCGCGCACGAAGGCCGGGTTGACGTGGACGTTGATCTGGTAGCCGGCGATGTCGGCCATCATGGCCAGCGCCTCGCCCAGCGAGTAAGCCTGGCCGGAGCAGATGTTGAAGGTCTGGCCGGCGGCGGCGGGGCCGGCGGCCAGCAGGCGGCGGTAGCTCTGCGCCACCATGCGCACGTCGGAAAAGTCGCGCCACACGTGCAGGTTGCCCAGCTCGATGTCGGCGGCCCGGCGGCGGAAGTGGCCGACGATCTTCGGCAGCAGGAAGTTCTCGTGCTGGCCGACGCCGGTGTAGTTCAGCGGGCGCACCACGATCAGCGGCAGCTTGTCGCGCCACAGGCGCGCCATGTATTCCATGGCCAGCTTGCTGACCGCGTAATCGTTGGCCGGC
The DNA here is from genome assembly GCF_036688705.1 of Duganella sp. S19_KUP01_CR8. NCBI lineage: Bacteria > Pseudomonadati > Pseudomonadota > Betaproteobacteria > Burkholderiales > Oxalobacteraceae > Duganella > Duganella sp. S19_KUP01_CR8. The sequence goes on from NZ_JAQQPR010000058.1 coordinate 4,116, forward strand.
GCGGCCGGCACGTCTTCGCCGATCAGGCCGACGTCGGTATTGCCATAGATATTGGCGCTGGAGGCCAGCAGCACGGCCGACGGCCGGTGCTCGGCGGCGGCCAGCGCCTCCAGCAGGTTGCGGGTGCCGACCACGTTGACGCGGTAGATCTGTTCGACGTCGCCGTGGCCGACGAAGGCGATGCCGGCCAGGTGGACCACCACGTCCGGCCGCACCTGGGCCACCACGGCGGCCAGGCCGGCGCGGTCGTTCAGGTCGACGGCGAACTGGCGCTCGCCGGGCGCGTGGCCGGGCGTGATGGTGCCGTACACCTCGTAACCGGCGGCGCACAGCTCCTGCTCGACATAGCGGCCGGTGAAACCGGACAGCCCCGTGATCAGGGCGCGCTTGCCTGCGCCTTCGGCGCCCTCCATGCCTGCAGCTGCCATCGTCGTTCCCTTAGAAGGAGAAGCCGGCTTTGTTGCGGCGCAGATCGGCCTCGACCATCATCTGGCACAGCTGCTCCAGCGTGGTCCGCGGCTTCCAGCCCAGGTCCGCGAGGGCCTTGGCCGGGTCGCCGATCAGCAGTTCGACTTCGGCCGGACGGTAGAACTTCGGATTGACGCGCACCAGCACCTTGCCGGTTTTCTTGCAGGTGCCGATTTCGTGGTCGGCCTCGCCGCTCCACGCCAGCGCCACGTCGACCGCCTTGAACGCCATGCTGACGAAGTCGCGCACGGTTTCGGTACGGTTGGTGGCCAGCACATAGGTGTCCGGTTCGTCGGCCTGCAGGATGCGCCACATGCCTTCGACGTATTCCTTGGCGTAGCCCCAGTCGCGCTTGGCGTCCAGGTTGCCCAGTTCCAGCACGTCGAGCTGGCCCAGGTGGATCTTGGCCACCGAGTCGGTGATCTTGCGGGTGACGAACTCGCGGCCGCGCAGCGGCGACTCGTGGTTGAACAGGATGCCGGAGCAGCCGAAGATGCCATAGGATTCGCGGTAGTTCACGGTCATCCAGTGGGCATACAGCTTGGCCACGCCGTACGGGCTGCGCGGGTAGAACGGCGTGTCTTCCTTCTGCGGCACGGCCTGCACCTTGCCGAACATTTCCGAGGTCGACGCCTGGTAGAAGCGGATCTTCGGATTGACGATGCGGATCGCTTCCAGCAGGTTGACCGGGCCGATGCCGGTGATTTCCGCGGTGGTGACCGGCTGTTCGAAGGAGACGCCGACGAAGCTTTGCGCCGCCAGGTTGTAGACCTCGTCCGGCTGCGCGGTTTGCAGCAGGCGGATGTTGGAGCCCAGGTCGGTCAGGTCGTACTCGACCAGGTTCAGATTCGGATGCGACTGGATGCCCAGTTCTTCGATACGCCAGAAATTCACCGAGCTGGTGCGGCGATAAGTGCCGGTGACTTGATAGCCTTTTTCCAGCAGCAGCTCCGCCAGATAAGCGCCGTCCTGGCCGGTAATACCCGTAATCAGGGCTTTTTTTGTTTTATTCATGGTGACTGACCATCCAAATCATGGGTGACTTTACAACCCGCCATTGTAACAGAGCGCATATGGCGCACTTCTCACCAATTATATCGATTACATCACTTACATCTTGTTACCATCAACGGCGGTGATGACTCACCTTCATTGATTCAAATGCAATAAAAAAGGCCGGGCCGGCGAGCGGCCCGGCCCTGGGCCGTAGTGCGGCGGGAAGGCTTACACCTTGCGCTGGGCCACCGCGTCGACCACGCACAGCGCGGTCATGTTGACGATGCGGCGCACCGTGGCCGACGGCGTCAGGATGTGCACCGGCTTGGCGCAGCCCAGCAGGATGGGACCGACCGCGATGCCGTTGCCGGCCGCCGTCTTGACCAGGTTGTAGGCGATGTTGGCGGCGTCGATGTTCGGCATCACCAGCAGGTTGGCGTCGCCGGTCAGCGTGGTGCCCGGCATCATCGAGTTGCGCAGCTTGGCGTCGAGCGCGGTGTCGCCGTGCATTTCGCCGTCCACTTCCAAGGTCGGGTCGAGCTGCCTGACCAGCTCCAGCGCGGCGCGCATCTTCTGCGCCGATTCGCTGTTGGACGAGCCGAAGTTGGAGTGCGACAGCAGCGCCGCGCGCGGCGACAGGCCGAAGCGGCGCATCTCTTCCGCCGCCATCACGGTGATCGCCGCCAGCTCCTTGGCGTTCGGGTTCTCGTTGACGTGGGTGTCGACCATCACCAGCTGGCGCTCAGGCATGATCAGCACGTTCATCGCGGCGTACACGCAGGCGCCGTCGCGCTTGCCCAGCACCTGGTCGATATAGTGCAGGTGCAGCTGGGTGGTGCCGAAGGTGCCGCAGATCATGCCGTCGGCGTCGCCCTTCTTGATCATCATGGCGCCGATCAGCGAGTGGCGGCGGCGCATTTCCAGCTTGGCGTACTCCTGCGTCACGCCTTTGCGGGCGGTCAGCTCGTAGTAGGCCTGCCAGTATTCGCGATAGCGCTCGTCGTGGTCGGGGTTGATGACGTCGAAGTCCACGCCCTGCTTCAGGCGCAGGCCGAACTTGGTGATGCGGGTCTCCAGCACCGCCGGACGGCCGACCAGGATGGGACGCGCCAGCTTCTCGTCGACGATCACCTGCACCGCGCGCAGCACGCGCTCCTCTTCGCCCTCGGCGTAGACGATGCGCTTGAGTTCGGCGGCGGTCTTCTTGGCGACCTGGAACAGCGGCTTCATGAAGGTGCCGCTGCGGTAGACGAACTGTTGCAGGCTGTCGGCGTAGGCTTGCAGGTCCTTGATCGGACGGGTGGCGACGCCCGATTCCTCGGCCGCCTTGGCCACGGCCGGGGCGATCTTGATCAGCAGGCGCGGATCGAACGGCATCGGGATCAGGTACTCGGGGCCGAACGACAGGTTGCTGAAGCCGTAGGTGGTGGCGACGATGTCCGACTGCTCGGCGTGGGCCAGCTCGGCGATCGCGTGCACCACGGCGATTTCCATTTCGCGGGTGATGGTGGTGGCGCCGCAATCGAGCGCGCCGCGGAAGATGTACGGGAAGCACAGCACGTTGTTGACCTGGTTCGGATAGTCCGAGCGGCCGGTGCAGATGATGGCGTCGCCGCGCACCGCCTTGACGTCTTCCGGCAGGATTTCCGGGTTCGGGTTGGCCAGCGCCAGGATCAGCGGGTTGGGCGCCATGGCCTTGACCATGTCCTGCTTCAGCACGCCGCCGGCCGACAGGCCGAGGAAGATGTCGGCGTCGCTGATGACTTCGGCCAGGGTGCGGGCCGAGGTTTCGCGGGCGAAGCGTTCCTTGTCCGGGTCCATCAATTCCTTGCGGCCCTTGTAGACCACGCCGGCCAGGTCGGTGACGTAGATGTTTTCCAGCGGGAAGCCGAGGTCGACGATCAGGTCCAGGCAGGCCAGCGCGGCCGCGCCGGCGCCCGACACCACCAGCTTGCAGTTGGCGATGTCCTTGCCGACGTACTGGATGCCGTTCATGATGGCCGCGCCGACGATGATGGCGGTGCCGTGCTGGTCGTCGTGGAAGACCGGGATCTTCATCCGTTCGCGCAGCTGGCGCTCGATGTAGAAGCACTCGGGCGCCTTGATGTCTTCCAGGTTGACGCCGCCGAAGGTCGGCTCCAGCGAGGCGATGATGTCGACCAGCTTGTCCGGGTCCAGCTCGTTGATCTCGATGTCGAACACGTCGATGCCGGCGAATTTCTTGAACAGCACGCCCTTGCCTTCCATCACGGGCTTGGCCGCCAGCGGGCCGATGTTGCCCAGGCCCAGCACGGCGGTGCCGTTGGTGATGACCGCCACCAGGTTGCCGCGCGCCGTGTATTTATAGGCGTTGGCCGGATCGATGACGATTTCTTCGCACGGCGCGGCCACGCCCGGCGAGTAGGCCAGGGCCAGGTCGCGCTGGTTGGTCAGTTGCTTGGTCGGCGTGACGCTGATCTTGCCTGGCGTCGGGCACTCGTGGTATTCGAGCGCCGCGAGGCGCAATTGTTGACGAAGTTCTTCTTTTTTATCAGATGACGAATCCATGCTGTGCGGCCTTCCTGTTTGTACTGTCGGAAAGCTTCCGATTTTATCAGACCAATTCTTTCAATTAAGTAGGTATTTTCACCAACAGCTATGACAGATATCAGCATTATTTATGATTCAAGGCAACATCAGCCGAATTTTTGACGTTTTTAGCGGCAATAACCTATCAATAGCTCCAACATAATCAATTTTCCGCATCTATCACTATTTTGTATCGATCGATGAAATTTGATTGAAAATACCAATTATCGACGGCGGCGGCGGCAGCCGGCCGCGCGCGTCTTCAGTACAATAGGGCATGCTCTCCGAATTCGACCTCATCCAGGAATACTTCCAGCGCCCGCAGCACGCGGCCCGCGCCACGCTCGGCATCGGCGACGATTGCGCGCTGCTCGCGCCCACGCCCGGCATGCAGACGGCGATCTCGTCCGACATGCTGGTCGAGGGCCGCCACTTCTTTGCCGGCGAGGACGCGGCCCGTCTCGGCCACAAGGCGCTGGCGGTCAACCTGTCGGACCTGGCGGCGATGGGCGCGCGCCCGGTCGCCTTTACGCTGGCGCTGGCGCTGCCGTCGGCCGAGCGCGACTGGCTGGCCGGCTTTTCCAACGGCCTGTTCGCGCTGGCCGACGCCTACAACATCGAACTGATAGGCGGCGACACCACCAAGGGACCGCTCAACATCTGCATCACCGTGTTCGGCGAAGTGCGGCCCGGCCAGGCGCTGCGCCGCGGCGCGGCGCGGCAGGACGACGATATCTGGATCTCCGGCACCCTGGGCGACGCCCGCCTGGCGCTGGCCGGCTACCGCCTGGAACAGACGATGGACGCCGCCAGCCTGCTGGCCGCCGCGGTGCGCCTGCACACGCCGACGCCGCGCGTGGCGCTCGGCATGCTGCTGGCGGAACAGGGCATCGCCCACGCGGCGATCGACATCTCCGACGGCCTGGTGGGCGATATCGGGCACATCCTCAAGCAGTCGCGGCTTGGCGCCACCTTGGACGTCGACGCGCTGCCGGCCGGCGCCGTGCTGGCCACGCGCGAGACGGCGCTGCGGCGCGCCTACACCGCCGCCGGCGGCGACGACTACGAACTGTGCTTCACCGCGCCGGCCTCGGCGCGCGCGGCGGTGCTGGCGGC
>NZ_JAQQPR010000059.1:0-8662 GCF_036688705.1 Duganella sp. S19_KUP01_CR8
GGCTTGGGCGGCCAGGTCGGCGGCGCTCACGGCGCCGGCGCCGGCGGTGGCCGCCGAAGTATCGGCTGCGCTGGCGACCGGTGCGGCCACCGGCGCTGCCGGCTGGTTGAAGGCGGCCACCAGGGCCAGCATGTCGGCGACCGGATCGGCCTGGGCGGCGGCCTGGGCGTCGCTGGCGGCGCTATCGGCGGCCTCGTCGGCGCTGGCGCTGCTGTCCTTGGCGCCGCTCTTGGCCGGCGCCGGCGCGGCGGGCGCGGCCTGGGTATCGTTCCTGGCGACGGCCTGGTTGTTATCGGCCGCGTCGGCTTGCTGGCTTTGCGGCCGGGCCGGTTTGGCCTGCTCCGCCTGCTTGGGCGCGGACGAGCGCGAGGCGGCCGGGCGCTCGGATGGCTTGGCGCCGATATTCGGTGGGTTGCTGGCGCCGCCGGCGTTGGCCTGGCGCTGGTCCATCTCGCGCGTCAGCGCGCGCTGGAAGGAGTTGTCGCCGCCGGCGTTCAGATTCAGGTTCACCTTGGGCGCCGCCGCTGCGTTGGCGTTCAGAGTAGGAATTTGGAGATTCTGGGTTTGCATGATGGCGCCGTGTCGGTTGGTTGCGTCTAAATGGGTCAGCGTTTGTAGTAGGCCTGCCGTGCTGCGTGTTCGTCCATCTGCTTCTGGTCGCGCTTGTTTTCCAGCTTGAGCGCTTCGGCCGCCGCCCGGTCGTTCAGGGTGGAGTAGGACATGCGCTTGCGTTCGCTTGCCTGCCAGGCGGCCTTTTCCTGCTGGCCGCGGTATTCCGCGTGCTTGATCATGTCCAGCTGGCCCTTGACCGCCACGTCCAGCTTTTCCATGAAGGCCTGGAAATTGCGGTAGGCCATGGGCGTGATGCCGGCCGCCTGCGCCGCTTCGAAGCGTTTCGCATACTCGTCGCGATAGCCGACCAGCATCTGGTGCTTTTGCTTGGCCTCGTCGATGGCCTTGAGCGCGGCGCCCAGCCGCTTGGCGGCATCGTCGGTTTCCCGCCGCGCCAGGTCCATCAGTGTTTCAAGTTGCGCTTTGGAAGCCATGGTGTGTCAATTATAGGAGGCGGTCGCCCGCTTCAATCAGTCGAATAGAGAGGTAAGTTGGGCCAAGCTCTCGCCCATGGTCACCCGTTCGCTGATCTGTTGCTGGAGGAAATTCTCTATCCGGTCATGCAACTGGATGGCCTGGTCGAGCACCGGATCGCTGCCCGGCGCATAGGCGCCGACGCTGATCAGGTCGCGGCTGCGCTCGTAGCGCGAGAACAGCTGCTTCAGGTGGCGCGAGCGGGTCTGGTGCTCGGGCGAGGTGATCGAGTGCATGGCCCGGCTGATCGACTGTTCGATGTCGATGGCGGGGTAGTGGCCGGCTTCCGCCAGGCGGCGGTTGAGCACGATGTGGCCGTCGAGGATGGCGCGCGCCGAGTCGGCGATCGGATCCTGCTGGTCGTCGCCCTCGGTCAGCACGGTGTAGAAGGCGGTGATCGAGCCGCCGCCCATTTCGCCGTTGCCGGCGCGTTCGACCAGGATCGGCAGCTTGGCGAACACCGACGGCGGATAGCCCTTGGTGGCCGGCGGTTCGCCGATGGCCAGCGCGATCTCGCGTTGCGCCATGGCGTAGCGGGTCAGCGAATCCATGATCAGCAGCACGTTCTGGCCCTGGTCGCGGAAGTGCTCGGCGATCGCGGTGGCGTAGGCCGCGCCCTGCAGGCGCATCAGCGGCGGCGTGTCGGCCGGGGCCGCCACGACGACGGAACGGGCCAGGCCTTCCTCGCCCAGGATCTGCTCGATGAACTCTTTTACTTCTCGACCGCGTTCGCCGATCAGGCCGACCACGATGACGTCGGCCTCGGTGTAGCGCGCCATCATGCCCAGCAGCACGGACTTGCCGACGCCGGAGCCGGCGAACAGCCCCATGCGCTGGCCGCGGCCGACGGTCAGCATGGCGTTGATCGAGCGCACGCCGACGTCCAGCGTTTCGGTGATCGGCGCGCGGCCCAGCGGGTTGGCGGGGCGGGTGTTGATCGGCGCGCTGTCGGAGGCGTGCAGCGGGCCCAGGCTGTCGAGCGGGCGGCCGGCGCCGTCCAGCACGCGGCCCAGCAGTTCGGGGCCGACCGGCAGGTGGCGCGCGCGGTCGCTGGGGCGGCGGCGCGGATGGTTGACGGTGCCGGGGCGGGGAATGGCCGGTTCGACCGGGAACACGCGGGTGCCCGGCACCACCCCTTCGACATCGCTTTGCGGCATCAGGAACAGCTTGTCGCCTTCGAAGCCGACCACTTCGGCCTCGATCTTGCCGCCGGACGGCAGCGGCACGGTGCAGGCGGCGCCCACGGCCAGCCGCAGGCCGACCGCTTCCATCACCAGCCCGGCCACGCGGGTGACGCGGCCCGACACCTGCATCGGCTCGACGAAGCCGACCAGCGCGCCGCAGTCGTGCAGATAGGATTTCCAACGGCCGGCGTGCGGGCTGGCGGGGGCGGCGGGTGGAGCGGCGGGGGCGACGGCGTCCATGTCAGGCCAGCCAGTCCACTTCTTTGCCGAGCGCGTGGCTCAGGCGCTGCCAGCGGGCGGCGGCGGTGGCGTCGATCTGGTTGCTGGCGGTATCGACCTTGCAGCCGCCGCGGCCGACCTGCGGGTCTTCGACCACGCGCCAGCCGCCCTTGTCGAGCTCCTCGCCGATGCCGCCGCGCACCACGGCGGCGTCGTCGGGATGCAGCACCAGCAGCGCCGGCTGTTGCAGCACCGGCAGATATTCGATGGCTTCGCGCACGATCGGCAGGATCAGCTCGGGCTTGACCTGCAGCGCGTTCTTCAGCATGCCCTTGGCCAGTTGCAAGGCCAGCTCCAGCACGTCGCTGGCGATCAGCTGGTCGGCGTCCTGCAGCGAGGTGGTGAAGCTGGCGGCCAGGCTGCGCAGGTGCTCCAGCTGCTCGGCCGTGACCAGCTTGCCGGCCTCGATGGCGTCGGCGTGGCCGGCCGCGTGGCCCTCGTCGTAGCCGTCCTTGCGGGCTTCCTCGCGGATCGCTTCCAGTTCTTCAACGGTGGGGTAGTCCAGCGGCGGCGGCAGCGGCGGGCCCATTTCCAGCGCATCCTGCTGCTCCTGCAGCGCATCCTGCACGCGCTGCTCGGCGTCCAGCTGGGCCTGTTCGGCGTCGCGCTCGCGCTGCTCGGCTTCGCGTTGCGCGATCACGCGCGGACGCTCGTCGCCAAACGAGGTCATCTCCCAGCGCTGGAACGCCGACTGCTGTTCTTTTGGTAGCAGAGACATTAGACGAAGGAATCCTCACCTTTGCCGCCGAGCACGATCTGGCCTTCGTCGGCCAGGCGGCGGACGATTTGCAGGATCTGCTTCTGCTGGGTTTCCACTTCGGACAGGCGCACCGGACCTTTCGATTCCAGGTCCTCGCGCATCATTTCCGAAGCACGGGCCGACATGTTCTTGAAGATCTTGTCGCGCAGCTCCTGCGACGCGCCCTTCAGGGCGATGATCAGCATTTCCGACTGCACTTCGCGCAGCAGCAGCTGGATGCCGCGGTCGTCGATATCGATCAGGTTGTCGAACACGAACATCTCGTCCATGATCTTCTGCGCCATGTCGTTGTCGTAGTTCTTGATGTTGTCCATCACCGAACCTTCTTGCTCGCCCGACATGAAGTTGAGGATCTCGGCCGCCGCGCGCACGCCGCCCAGCGACGATTTCTTGATGTTCTCGTTGCCCGACAGCAGCTTGGTCAGCACGTCGTTCAGCTCGCGCAGCGCGGCCGGCTGCACGCCGTCCAGGGTGGCGATGCGCAGCACCACGTCGTTGCGCAGGCGGTCGGTGAAGTGGCCGAGGATTTCGCAGGCCTGGTCGCGCTCCAGGTGGACCAGGATGGTGGCGATGATCTGCGGGTGTTCGTTGCGGATCAGCTCGGCGACGGATTGCGAATCCATCCACTTCAGCGATTCGATGCCGGACGCGTCCTTGCCGCCCAGGATGCGCGACAGCAGCACCGAGGCCTTGTCGTCGCCCAGCGCCTTGGTCAGCACCTGGCGGATGTACTCGTCCGAATCCAGGCCCACGGTGGAGGCGGCCGCGACCATGTCGCGGAAGTTGTCCAAGGTGCCCACCACTTCCTCGTGGGGAACGTTCTTCATGGTCGCCATGGCGGCGCCCAGCTTGAGCACTTCGCGCGGGCCGAGGAACTTCATCACCTCGGCGGCCTCGCTCTCGCCCATGGCCAGCATCAGGATGGCGGCCTTTTGCAGTCCGGTATTCTCAGTCATTTGCGCCTATCCATTCTTTGATCACGTTGGCAACGATGCGCGGATCCTCGGTGGCCAGTTTCTTGGCCATGGCCAGATTTTCGCGGTAGGAGCGCACGGTGTTTTCTTCCATCTTGCGCAATTCTTCTTCGGCGATGAGGGCCTCGTCCGGGCCTTCCTCGACCACTTCCTCCGGCTCTTCCGGTTCCGGTTCCGGCGCGTTGATCTCGTCGATCTTCTTGAACACCGGACGCATCATCGGCTTGACGATGCGCAGCACGATGTACAGCAGGATCAGCGCGGTGATCAGGAACTTCGCCAGATCCTTGGCCATCGGCAAGTTGGCCGGATCGCGCCACCATTCCGGCGGCGGTTCGAACGGCTTGTCGACGCCGTCGAACGGCGAATTGGCCACGCTGACGGCGTCGCCGCGGTCCTGGTTGAAGCCCATGGCCTGCTTGACCAGGTCGTTAATCTTGGCCATCTCTTCTGGAGTATAGGCCTTGATGGTGACTTTGCCATCCTTGCCGACGATGCGTTTGTAATTGACCACCACCGCCACCGTCATGCGGCGCAGGCCGCCCATGCCGCGCTGCTCGTAGCGCACGGTCTTGTCGACTTCGTAGTTGGTGGTCGATTCCTTGTGGTTGGGGCCGTTGGCGGTGCTGGTCGCGGCCGCGCCCGGCGGCGTGCCCGGCGCCGGCGCGGTGCCGGTCGGCGAGCCGGCGGTCTGGGTCAGCGGCGCGGTGGCGGTGCCCGGCGGCTGGTTCGACAGCGCGCCCGGGATGCCGCCCGGATTGGTGCTGCCGTTGTTGCCATTGGTTTCGCTGCTCTGCTGGCTGCGGATGGCCGAGGCGGCCGGCGGCGAGTTCGGCTTGTAGGTCTCGGCCGCCTGCTCGATCTGGGCGAAGTCGACGTCGGCGGTGGCTTCGGCGCGCACATTGCCTTCGCCGACGATGGGGATGATGATCGACTCGACCTGCTTGATGACCTGCAGCTGCATGTCCTTGACATACTTGAGCTGGGTCTCGTCCATGTTCTTGGCGTTGAGGCCGTTGCCGTTCTTGTTCTGGTCGGAAATCAGGTTGCCGGCCTGGTCGATGACGCTGACGTTGGCCGGCAACAGTTCCGGCACGCTGGAGGCGACCAGGTGCACGATGGCGGCGGTCTGGGCCGGATCGAGCTGGCGGTTCGGGTGCAGCGTGACGATGACCGAGGCGGTCGGCTTTTGCTGGTCGCGCACGAACACGGACGGCTTGGGCAGCGCCAGGTGGACGCGGGCGTTCTCGATCGCCGCCAGCGACTGGATCGAGCGCGCCAGTTCGCCTTCCAGCGCGCGCTGGTAGTTGACCTGTTCGAGGAACTGGGACACGCCCAGCTTCTGGTTTTCCATCAGCTCGAAGCCGACGTTGCCGCCCTTGGGCAAGCCCTGGGCTGCCAGTTTCAGGCGGATATCGTGCACCTGCTCGGTCGGCACCAGGATGGCGCTGCCGTTTTCGGAAAACTTGTGCTTGACGTTGAGCTTGTCCAGTTCGGCCGTGATGGCGCCGCCGTCGCGGTCGGTGAAGTTGGAGAACAGCACGCCGTAGTCGGGCGGCTTGTTCCACAGCCACAGGCCGAGCAGGATGGCGACGATGGCCGCCGCGCCGGCCGCGCGCAGGAAATTGCGGCCCATCGGCGTCTGGATGAAGGGCAGCTTCTCGGCACCGTCATCCGCGGCGTCGGCTGCTGTGTCGTTGTCGATTTGTTCGGCTACGGCCATGATGGTTGGTTTCCGGTGCGAGGTTCTAGAGAGGATGAGCCATTATTGCCCGGTTGCGGACAAATCAATCGGCCAAACAGAGCGCCGTTTACGGTCCTGCTCGGCCATGGGGACTGGCCTTGCCCTTGGTATTCTGGCAGCACTGATAGAGCCGTGCCGTATTGTAACGCCGCGCTCGGCTATGTCGTTGGAATTTGTTCCACGGCAGCAACAAGATGGAGGATGGGATGAAAACAGGTGGAATCGACGGCAGCCAGATCCAGGCCATGATCGCCCAGTTGAAGGCGCACGCCACGCGTCCGGGGCTGACGCCGCCGGTGATCAAGACCGAGGCGCCGCCGGCGGCCAGGGTGGAGTTTTCCGACGCGCTGAAAAACGCGCTGGACGGCGTCAACACCAGCCAGGTGCAGGCCGACGACATGGGCAAGAAATTCGCGATGGGCGACGACAGCGTCAACCTGTCGGACATGATGATCTCGATGCAGAAGGCCAGCATCAACTTCCAGGCCACCATCCAGGTGCGCAACAAGCTGGTCTCGGCCTACCACGACATCATGAACATGCAAGTTTAGAAGTCGCTTCAAAAAGACCGCGGCGTCGTTGTTTCGCCTCGCCGTGCATTCGCACTGTCTTCGGCGCCACGCCTGGCCGCGCTCATTTTGAAGCAACTTCAAAGAGTTAGATCAGGCCGGCGATGCGGGCGTTGCGTTCGCGTTCCAGCTTGGTGATGTAGCGCTGCACGTACGACAGCATGCCGCGCGAGATGTTGACGAACTCGCAACCCAGGCGGCGGTTGGTCTTGTTGTTGAGCAGCGTCAGGTCCAGCGAGTTGCGGATCTGCAGCGAGGTCGCCACCTGGCCCACTTCCGGCAGGTCGATCTTGCAATCGAGGTAGTTGCGGCCGATGGCGTCGCCCAGGATCATCTTGTTGTCCAGGATGGCGATGCCGCCGCAGCTGATGTCGGCCAGCGGGAAGGTGGTGCTGCCGCCCAGTTCCTCCGGCAGCGGGATCAGCACCCGCACCGGGTTGGTCACCGGCGTCGCGATGCGGTAGTACTCGCGCCGTTGCAGGCGGATCAGCGACGGCGGCACGACGATCTTGAACGCCGGATTGCCTTCGAAGGTCGCCGTTTCGATGCGGTCGGCGCCAAACAGGATGCGCACCTTGTCCAGCGTGGTCTCGAACGACAGCCGGCGCGAGGCCAGGATCCGCTTGTTCTGCTCGCGGTCGATCGAGCAATCCAGGTAGACGGTGTTGTTTTGTTCGTCCACTTCCAGGATCGAGGTCACGCAGACGTCGGATTCGCCATGGATCAACATGCGGATCAGCTGGTTCTTTTCGCCGATACCGCGCAGCAAGGAGATGATCTCCTTCCGTGATTCGACTTCAAAATCGTGCCAGTTTTCCAATTCAGCATCCTGAAAGTGTGGGTACATCTGTGCCGTTCGCGTCAAATTTCTGTAAGGGGGATGCTGGTGTCCGGCGCAGCTGGAAGCGGCAATCCGGACTTTTGCGCTGATTCAATATGATATAGCCACGCTAATAGTTCCGCAATCGTCCTATAGAGTGTAGGCGGAATTTGTTGATCTAGATCTACATCCATGAGCAGAGATACAAGCTCCTTGGACTCGTGGATGAACACGCCGGCCTCCAGCGCGACGCTGATGATCTGCTCGGCCACCAGCCCGCGGCCCTTGGCCACCACCTTGGGCGCCGGCGCGCCGTTCTCGTAGGTCAGGGCCACCGCCTGCTGCAGCGGACGGCGCGGCAGTTGGTCGGTCATGGCGCTTCCTGGCCTATGGTCAGCGAGGACAGCGGCGCGCCGGCCGCCTCCATCGCCTGTTCCAGCTGGCTGGCGTAGGCGCGCAGGGTGTCGGCGGTGTCGCCGTCGTCGGCTTGCACCTGGATATGCACCTGGCCGCCGACCAGCGTCACCGCCGCCGACACCGCGCCCAGCATCGGGAAGCGGAAGCGCACGCCGCTGCGCCAGATCTGCTCGGGTTCGCCGTCGGCGCCGTCCTTGCCCTCGTCCTTGCGGCCTTCGCGCTGTTCGCGGCGGATTTCCCATTGCATGTGCTGGCCCGGCCACGCTTCGCCGTTCCATTGCACCCGGCCTTGCTCGTGGGTGTGCAGTTGCTGGTTGATCAGTTGCGCGGCGCTCAGGTCGGGACCGTTGGCGGCGGCGCGGGCCGCGCTTTCGCCGCTTTGCAGCATGCGCTGCATCTGCGGCTCGCGCATCAGCTCGGGCAGGGTGCGCTCGCCCTTGACCCATTCGGTGACATGCGACTCGTAGAACAGGCCGCTTTGCGAGATGGTGTCTTGCAGCTTTTGCGCCAGCTGCTCGGCGGCCGGCGCGGCGTTGCCGAACAGCGCGCTCTTGCCGACCAGCGCCAGTTGCGCGCCGGCGCTGCCCTGCGCCGTGCTGAGCACGGTGGTCAGCACGCGGGCGGTGTTGCTCAGCGTGCTTTGCGGCGTGCTGGGGTCGAGGTCGGGCAATTCGTTGGACGGCGTCAGCGGCGCCTTGCCGAGCAGGCTGGCGGCCAGGCTTTGCGGTTTGACCGCTTCGGCCGGGACCGCGCCACCGGCCGCCTGCGCGGCGGCCGCGGCGCCAGCCTGGACGGCGGCACTGGCACTGGCACTGGCACTGGCACCGGC